>JAJRYY010000046.1 GCA_024275565.1 Planctomycetota bacterium | reverse complement strand
GATGATTTTTATCAGCAGATGGCGCCCAGGTTCAAGGTCAGCACATCGCCTGAGGCGTTTCAAGCGTGGGTCGGGAGGATCGCAACTGATTATGGTACGTTGCAGGGCGTCACGCTGGCTGGGAACCCCATTGAATCTACGCCCGATGGACGGGTAGAGTATAAGGTAACTGGGAACTTCACGAACGGTCCTGCCGAAATTGTGGTCCATCTCATGATGAAAAACCTCACAGATTATGAGATCGCCGACATTACCATCGATGGTAAATCTGCGGGGAACATCTCTGCCGATGGAGAAGTTTCAAGCACGATCGGCGAGAATCATACAGAGAACAAACCCGAAAACTCCGATTGATCCTCGGATTTGCTTCTGCCTCCGTATACCCATGTCTCCGGCGATCCTGTCCTGCACTAAGCGGCGTGGATGTCCTTGCGCGTGAAGATGACGGCGCCGGCGATCCATGTGACAATGCCGAGGCTAAGGAGTGTCGCAAGGTCTGAATAGTCGAGACCTCCGTCTGCGATGAGTACGAAAGGGCGGAAGTAGCGTAGAATGCTGAGTCGAGCGATGGGTGCGGATTCAGGCCATACCCTCACAAGCCAGTTCAGAAGAAAAGATACGATCAGAATCCCAAACAGCACGCCGGCTGCCTTTCCGCGTCGTTCAGACGCGGCGCTGACCAGTGAAGCAATCCCGGTGATCGCGAAAAGCATGGCTGCCGCGTTGACAACGATCGGCAGCAAGACCGCGAAGTCGATGGGCTCGGGAAGGTCCACGGTGTACGATCCGATCCACAGACCGAGCCATTCACCCAGTGGCAGCAACGGACAGATGAGAAAAATGAAGGCAGTACTCGATGTGTAGACGGTGAATCTCGAAACAGGCAGCGTGAGGAGCAGGTCGGCGGTCCCGTTTTCGATTTCGCCAGTGAGTACGCGTGTGATGGGCATTGTGATGATGGCCCATGAAACCGCCAGGATGAGGGGATGGACGAACGAAAAAGCTGCAAAGCCGGTAAAATTGAACACACCACTGTCAAGTCCGCCCAGTATGCTGACGAGTTGAGATACGAACGGGACTTTCATCATCTGAACGACCATATCCAGTTGCATTGACGCCAATGCCCTGAGAAAAACGAACGGGAAAGTGAATGCCGCCAGCAGTGCAATGGCGAGGTGCCACCGATGATCGCGGGCGGTTTTTCTGAAGATGGCAGCGTTGATCACGGGGCATTTCTTCCAGAGTCGGATGTGTGCAATTCGGGTGTGTTTTTCGATTCGCAGCCCTTCGTATCATAAAATTCCAGAAACAAGTCTTCAAGATTGGGCGGTTCGAGGACCGCGTCGTCGATCGGTTGCGTCGCAAGCCACGAAAACAGATCCCTGGGTAGTCCCTGCCAGCGGGCGTGGAGCGTGCTGTTTTGTGTCCGTATCGTGGTAAGCCCGGTCGGCAGCTCATCGGCAGGGGGGATGTGGTGCTCTTTGAATCGCAGGATGACCCGCTGCGGTGCTTTCGAACGCAGCGTCTCGATCGCGGTGGAGGCGACGACCTTCCCGTTGCGAAGAATGACGACATCCTCGCAAAGCGATTCAACCTCAGCCAGCGAATGACTTGAAAACAGAACGGTCCGGCCAACTTTGGCTGCGTTGCGAAGTTCTTCATAAAGTACATGCTGCATGAGCGGGTCGAGCGCGGAGGTGGGTTCGTCAAGGATGAGCAGATCGGGCTTGTGGAGCATCGCGAGGATAAGCCCGATCTTCTGCCGCATACCCTTGGAGCAGTTTCGCGCCGTCGTGTCGAGATCGAGTTGAAAGATGTCCGCAAGGCGATACGCATCACCCATATCAGGCATTTTTCGTGCGGCGGCTGCGAATTGGATATGCTGGCGACCGTTGAGATCGGGGTATAGTCGCACATCGCCGGGGAGGTAACCGAGTCGCTTTCGGATGGCGACGGAGTCCTGCCACGCGTGCATACCGAAAATCGTCGCATCACCGGAATCGCATTTCAGCAATCCAAGGAGGATGCGGATCGTCGTGGTTTTACCCGCCCCATTGGGTCCGAGAAACCCGAGCAGGCGACCTTGCGATAGCGACCAGGTCGCCTCATCAACCGCGTGATTATCACCGTAACACTTGGTCAGGCTTTCGACGCTGACGATTTTCACACGCGTGTTTCAACCTCTTTGGCGGGGGCGAGTCCGTGGCGAAGCGTATGCTCTGTGATGGTCCGTGCGTTGCAGAAATGCCGTAGATACTCCGGCCCGCCTGCCTTCGCACCATCACCGGACATCTTAAGCCCGCCAAAAGGTTCGATGTCCACGCGAGAACCCGTGATCTTCCGGTTGATGTAGAGATTTCCGACCAGAAACTCACGCTTGGCGTATGCGATGTTGGCAGGGCTGCGAGAAAATAATCCACCTGTAAGGGCATATCGCGTACCATTCGCTACCTCGATTGCATGGTCGAAATCGTTTGCCTTGATGACCGCGAGGACCGGACCCAGAATTTCCTCCTGAGCGATGACAGCCACCGGCGAGACATCGGCGAACACGGTGGGGGGGATGTAGTGACCATTCGCGAGTGCAGGAACCACGTCACCCAGAATCAGACGGGCTTCGTTCTTGCCAAGGTCGATGAATCGACGGATCTCGTTGTACGCGGTTTTGTCGATGATCGGTCCAATAACGGTCGTAGGTGCCTCGGCTGACCCGATGGCAAGATCGCCCGCAGCCGCGACAAGGCGTTCACAAAACGTGTCATACACATCACTCAAAACAATGACGCGACTGCACGCAGTGCACTTTTGCCCCGAATATCCGAATGCGGACTGTACAACCCCTGAGACAGCCTGATCGATGTCAGCATCGTCGTCCACGATAATGGCGTTCTTCCCACCGAGTTCTGAAACGACGCGTTTGATATGCTGCTGGGATGGTGTGGACTGGGTGGCGAGATGCAGGATTCTACTGCCAACCTCACGCGATCCGGTGAAAGCGATGACGTTGACATCCGGGTGACGGACGAGATGATCTCCAACCACTTCACCTGCACCAGGGACAAAATTCACCACGCCGGGGGGGAAGGCTGATTCTGTAAATAGCGACACAAATCTGGCGCATACGACAGGTGTCGCAGACGCAGGTTTGATGACGACCGTATTCCCCGCAGCAAGCGAAGCAGAAACCATATTGCTAAGCAGTGCAAGCGGAAAACTCCACGGCGAAAGAACCACGCACACTCCCTTGGGTTCATACACCAGATAATTGTCCTCACCGGGCAGGTCGCGCCGTCTCGGTTTCGATTCGAGGGCTTCAGCGTGTCCGGCGTAATAATTCAGATAATCGATCGCCTCAGCCACGTCCGCCACCGCCTCCCGCCAGGGCTTGCCAGCCTCCAGCGTGATGAGCGCGGCGAATTCAAAACGTTGGTCGCGGATCGTGTCAGCCACCTTTCGCAGCAGATCGGCGCGATGAGCAGCCGTCGACTTACGCCACGCACCGAACGCACGACTGGCGGCAACCACAGCATGATCCGCATTCCCGACCGAGGCACTCGCCACCTTGCCGACAATCTCATCGTTATCGGACGGGTTCCGCGACTCGATCCACTGCCCCGTCCTGATCGTCTCCCCTTCAATAACAAGCGGATATTCGCTGCCGAAACCGCTGCGAACGCTTTCGAGCGCAGCTGCAAACCGATCTCGGTTCTGAGCACTGGTTAAGCTGATGACTGTTTCGTTTCGGAACGTCGGCATGGGGGCATCCTCGTTGAAATCGACGTAATGGGCCTGTCTTGGCAGGACGCTGGGCGGCCGGGCGATCGACGGGTTTCGCAACAGACACTCGGCGTTGCGGACATGATAGCTTTGCTGGAGGAAGGAATCGTTGGCAGTATTTTCCAGCAATCTGCGGATGAGATACCCCATCCCGGAAATCAATTCCCCATAGGGGGTGTAGACGCGGAGACATTGACCAAGATCGACCATGGCTTGCTTCAGCGGGTCGCCCATCCCATGCAGCATCTGGATATCATAGTGACGGGGTGAAAGTCCCAGTGCCTCGGCGTTTGCGATGATATTGGCAATGGATCGTACGTTATGGCTGGCGAAAGCGGGGCGGATACACTTGGCGTTTTCAAGCATCCGACGCGTGAGGCGTTCGTAGGAAGCGTCGGATTCCCACTTGTGCAACCAGACCGGCGGCGTCGCATTGTTCTGACTCGCCATGGCAGTCTCAACGTCCCAGTACGCCCCCTTCACGAGCCGGACACTTATCGGAACCCCGCGTTTTTTTGTCCAATCAAGTAATTTTTCGTAATCACGCTCGCCATCGCGGAGATAGGCTTGCACCACGATCCCCACGTTGGTCATCTCACGAAATTCCGGTTCGCAAAGCACACGCTTAAAAAGTTCAAACGTAATATTGCGATACCCGAACGATTCCATATCGACGTTGATGAACGCCCCAAGCTCCTTGGCACGGGCAAGAATCGGTCGAAAACCCTCTGCCACAGACCGAATCGCTGACTCAGGATCAATCGCGTCGAAATGTGGCGTAAGCGCCGTGAGCTTAATGCTGATATTCACCCTGGGGAGCAGGCCCGAAGCGCAAGTGTCGAGCAGCGGCACTGCCTCCCAGCTTCGTGCTGCACGACACAACGCATCAATCAGATCAAGATACGTCTGCTGATACCCCCGTCCCTGTGAAACACTCGCAGTAAATTCACCCAGCACATCCAGCGTAAACGCCATGTTTTTACGACGAAAACGCTGCACAAACGCGATCGCCTCCCCCGCATTGCTCCCCGCAATAAATCGCTTCGCCATCAGAAAAGCAGCACGCCGGGCAGCGTCTGCCACCATCCGCGCATGTAGCGAATCAGGCGATTGATAGCCAAGTAACAGTTTTATCGGACCGAGCATCCACGGTGCGTCGGCTGGCAGATACTCCGATAGATGCCTCGCAATCGCACGATCCGACCGAAGCGCCGGCAAAACATCGATGAACCGAAACCCCTGAACCCGTAGCGTCTCAAAGTCCGAGCTGAGGTCCATCATCAGTTGCTGCCAGTAGTCCATCTCCCAGGGGCGTGGCTCGGCTGCCCGGGCACGCTCAAATATCTCAAGCCCGATATCCTGGATCTGTGCTTCAAATGCCGCGTCGCTCATCCCCGATTACCGCTCCATATCCGAAGGCAGTGGACCATCACGCGAAGACAGCGGCACATCGTGAATCACACGAGGCCACAAATACACCAGAGAAGCAGCCGAAGCACGCTTCTGAAATACGCCGGACAGCGATGCAGCATAAAGCGAAATTTGACGCTCATGCTTCAATGTGCGATTCGACACCTCACCCGCATCAATCCGATCCGTCTTGAAGTCAATAATGTGGATCGCATCATCAGATTCGAGCACCCCATCGGCGATACCGCGCACGAGAACCGGTTCAGATTCATCGACGATAGCCGGGTCGAAGTTGCTCGCATCATGTGCGGCGATGAACATGAATTCACGATGATAGCGAGATCCGGCATCACGGGCAGACCGTCCCAGTGGAGTATCAAGAAACCACGCGATCGCGTCCGCATCGACAGCCTCAGCCTCCTCCGCTGTCAGGACGCCGGAAGACACCAGCCGCTCCATCTCAAGTCCCACACCACCAGTTTTTATCGCATGCTCAAAATCGATCAACTGCATCACCTTATGCGTCACCGCGCCTGCATCGCGAGCTGAAACACCCCCATCCGCCCGACCCACACGCCCAGCGATCTCACCAGTAGAAACCGCATCCGCCACCCGCGTCGCATCATACACCCGTTTTGTGTCCGACGCAGCCATCACAGAAGGAAGCGATGACGCAGCCAGATGAGCATAATCGGTATGGATACGTTCGAGAACCGCTTCAGCCGGTGACGGATCAATCGGGAGGGGCTCCTGCTCGGGCAGGGGTTCCAGGCGTGCGACACTCAGCATGGTCGCAGACACATCGCGTCCAGGCGACCCCGTCTTACGCCACCCACCCATCGCATCCGCATCATGTCGAAACAGTCGAAAAAGAGGAATATCCCCGCCTGCCTCACCAGTCACAGAATCGGAACCGGAGTCTGAACCGAACAGGTCGACTTCACCAATCCCCATCGACCCCAGCGCAGGAATCAACCAGTCCAGCAGATTATTCGCAGAGCGAAGCACGAGCGTCGGCACAACAGGACCACGAATACACCCATCAATCCGATCACTCACCTTCTCAAGATCAGCCGACCCGACAAGCCACAACCGATGCTTCGCACGCGTCATCGCAACGTACAATATACGCAATTCCTCAGCACGCGCCCGCAGGTCGATATTCTCAGCCACCAACCGATGACCAACCGTCGGGTACGCCACGAACCGATCCTTATCAACGACGCGCAACCCCAACCCCTTCTCCCGATCGAACAGCATCAATCCCTTCGCATCATCAAAATTAAATCTCTTCCCAATCTGCGCGACAAACACAAACGGAAACTCCAGACCCTTGGCTTTGTGAATAGACAGAATCCGGACAGCCTCAGCATGTTCACCCACAGCCGAAGGCGTGGCGAGGTCGATCTTCTGATCCTGCAAATCATCCAAATATTCGAGAAACCGTCGAAGCCCAACCCGACGATGCTCTGTGAAACTCCGCGCATGACCATGAAAACGGATGACGTTGTTACGCCGCTGAAGACCATTCTCCTGAGCAAGCAGCTTCGCAAGATACCCACCCCCCTCAACACACTGCCAGAGCGCATCAGCAAGCGAACACCGCCGAAAAATCTCCTGCTGTCGAGCCACCGTCAACCAGAATTCAGCAAGACGTTCGCGAAGGTCATCGTCAACCCCTGCGTCCGCATACGCCTTGACCGCCAGATGAAACGCAACCCGAGGATACGCAAGTCGAATACACGCCAGATCCTCATCGGAGAACGTTCGACCAAAAATGCCGGAGCGAAGCACACTCGCAAGCGGTATGTCCTGCTGCGGATTGTCAATCACATCTAAAGCCGCACGAAGCGTACGAATTTCAATCGTATCGAACAGCTTGCCCGCTGCATCGGTATGTGCATCGATCCCATACTCCTGAAGTATCCCCGCAATCTCCTGAGCAGTATGCCGCGTCACACGCAACAACACCGCAACATCCGAAAGACGCATCGGGCGACCATCGACAACAGTGTCAGCCGCAATCAGACCCCGAATCTCGCGAGCGATCAACGCCGCTTCACGCCGGACACTCTCCCACATCGACGGATCATCAGGATCAACAAACCCCTCAGCCTCACCATCCCCGTCATCCTCGGATTGAACCATGTTCCGATTATGCTGCGGTGTTTCAACAAGATGAATGTCAATGGAAGCGCGATTTCCTCCATACGCCTCCAGCCCCGCATAAAGAGCATGGGTATCATCATACGCAAATCCCCCAAGCTGCGGTGTAAGCAAACGCGAAAACACCGCATTCACACCAGCCAATATCTCCGGGCGACTGCGAAAATTCTCACGCAGATGAATGGCAGTCCGCCGCGAATCCCCATCCCGACAAGCCTCAATCTCATCCAGAAATAGCTGCGGTTCTGCAGACCGAAACTGATAAATACACTGCTTCACATCACCCACGGTAAACAAATTCATCGACGGGGCATCCCCATCTGACGCATCACCATCAGGCGCACCCACACCAGGCATATCCCCTTCCGACCTGCGACACACACCCCTCAAAATAGCAGCCTGCAACGGATTCACATCCTGAAACTCATCCACCAGCACATACGCAAATTCCCCCCGGACAACCGACGCAACAGATTCATCCTGCAACAGCCTGTACGCACGAGATTCCAGATCGGAAAAATCAAGAACATCCCGGCGGCGCTTCGCATCAGCATACCGCTCACGAAATGCACGCGTCAGATCAATCAGCGACGATACATGCGGCGCAACCGTTCGCATACCCTCACGAAGCTCAGATACCGAAAACGCAGCCAACCGCTTCGCAACCCTTGTCTCATAGCGTTTCTTGAGCGCAGTCGCCCCGGTGAGAATATACTCCGGCGTCGCCTCTTTCCCCCTCGGTACGCCACGAAACGTTAAGGCGTGCTCCCGCATCCCCACTAGCAACGCATCAACAGCACTGGCTCCACCATCCGCCGAATCGCCAGCCAGTGACAAACTCTGGCACGCTTCATCAAGCGACGAAGCCCACCAGTCCAGCATCTCCGCGTGATGAGCGATCGCCTCAGCATAAAACTCACCATGTGCCGACTCAGGCTGAAACCCCCGCAGAAGATCACACGCAGATTCCGCCTGCATCTGCAGCTCAACAATCAGTCCCGAAAACGCCTCACAAATCGTAGCATCAGTATCCGTCGTGACCCGTTTCAGAGCATCATCCAACCAGGCATTCGCATCGGGCAGCGATTCCAGAAATCCCGCCAATTTCAGTACGAAGCTCCCGACAGGCCGATCCTGTCCAAGTCCATAAAGATCGACCAGCGACCGGAAGCACGCACCACCATCATCCGCATCATCCTCATCGCCAACCCCCGCACCATCATCATCCCGACCTGCACCATCGTCATACCGAGCGGAAAAAACCTCCTCCAGAACGCGACTTTTCAGAATCCGCGATTGGTCACCATCCATCAGCACCGCCGCAGGATCGACGTCAGCCACATGAAACCACCGCATAAGCAAAGCGCGGCAAAACGCATGGATGGTGGAAATCTGCGCAGTCGGCAACTGTGCGAGTGCATTCCGAACGCGTTCATTCCGAGGGTCTGCCAGCCGCCGTTCCAGAAGAATATCCCGGATACGATCCTTCATCTCAGCCGCAGAAGCTTCCGTAAATGTAACAACCAGCAGCTCATCCACATGGCACAGAAATTCAGCAGGCGCATCACAAAGCAGATACACACATCGGTGAGCAAGGACAGCCGTCTTCCCAGACCCCGCCGCCGCCGAAACCAGCACACGCCGACCAACAGTCTCAATCGCCCGAACCTGATCAGCAGTCCACCGAATCTCACCCATAGTCCGAAACGCTCCAAACAAGGGTGCCCGACGGACAAAGCAGCAGGGTAACCGAAGGACAGAGTAGCTGTGTGGCCCATGTCTTTAGACATGGGGGAGCCGAAGACCAACGCATCAGCAAGCAGATAACCGCATAATATACGTCAGGAGTACAGGACTTTTTCTGAGACGCCGAACCGCATGCGGCATGCAGCGCTCCCCCTCGAACAACTTCGCAGCCCATCGTCCTCATCACCCCTCGCTCTCCCCACCACCAGCAAGATAAGCAAACACCCGCGACCGCTTCATCGGGTCTAAATATCGAGGCGAAGAAATACGCGATTCAAACCGGCATACACCACGAAATTCACACCATTCACAAGCCGACTTTTTCCCAAGTCGGTAGGGCGATACCCCAATCTCCCCATCCGCAATCGAGTCAATCAGCAGCGCCATCTTCCGCCGCGTATGCTCCAGCAGCCGCTCAAAATCCTCCGGCGTCGCCGCGTCGGAATTGTCAACATTGCTGATCCCGCTGCCATCTTTTTTGATCCCAAACTGATACTGCGTCGCCCCCTTACCGTCTTCAACCTCTTCCAGCGCACCCCGCCACTGCGTGGAGACAATCCCTCGGGGGACGGAAAGACCCTTCTTCCCAGGTTCCTCAGAAGGGTGCGAAAGCGAGGTATACCCCCGCCGAAGCGATACATACAACGCACCCGCCGGCTTGATAGGCCGACCCGCAAGCGTCTCACCCCGTTCCTGCAAAACGAGCAGATATGCAAGCAACTGCAAGCTCAGCCCATGAACAACCTCCCCAAGCGGAAGACGCTTGCCAGCCTTGCTCTTATAGTCAACCACCACCCCCAGCAGCTCATCGGAATACTCCGCCAGATCAACCCGGTCGATCACACCGCGAAGAATCCCGGTCCGACCCTTCGGCGTCTGAATTTCGTACCCCTCAAGCCCGTCATCCCCATCCATCCCAAATCCAAGCTCAACCTTTATGGGTCGATACCCACCCCGACCGGCAGCCTCGCGCTGAGCACGAGCAACCCGCTCAAGATCCTCAAGGCTCCGCTCCAGCAGATACCGATCCCGGGCAGCAGAAAGCTCCGAAAGTGCGGGTTTTCGATGAACCAGAGATTCAAGACTTTTCCCCAGCCCCTGTGACACATCCTCATCACTAAGCTCCGCAAGCGATATCCCCTGAACGCAAACCGCCCGAATAAACTCCTCCATAATCGCGTGGTGTATTGTCCCTATATCCGCCACATCAAGCGTAGCGTATCGCCGAGGTTTCAGGCGCAAAGTATGCTGAACAAAGTACTTAAACGGACATGCCGCGAAAGTCTCCAGTGCACTGACGCTGGACCGCAAAGGACTCACAAACAGTCGACCGGCAGTCGATTCCGAAAGTGTCACAGGCGTGGCACGGACGTACTGCCCCAGGACCTCCCCCAATTCTGCCCTCAGCAACCCATCTCCTCGACTCAGCAGATAAACCTGATTCCAGATCTCCCGCGGATTCCAGATTTTCCGCAGATTAAGGTCATCACCTGACTCACAGGTGCGGGTACGGAATTCATGCCCCATAGCGCCAGAAAGATCGCGAACAGTCTGCACGTTCCACAGCGCTCGCGTCCGGAGCGGTTCATCAACGTCCGATAACCGAAGATCCGGAAGAACAGATTTCAGCTCATCAAGATAGGGAGAAGGCCTGAGTTCACGCCCCATCTCGTCAGCCCGGGCATACGAAACACACAGCCTCTCACTCGGCCTCGTCGCTGCCACATAAAACAGCATCGATTCATCGAGAATCCGCTGCCGACGATCCGGAGCGAGACCAATTCCGACCGACTCAAGACAATCCCGATCCTTATCGCCGAGAATCGGATCCTCAGCGGGTGTACCCGGGAAAAGACCATCATTAAGCCCGGGAATGAACGCAACCTTGATCTCGGGATGTCGACTCCGCTCAACAGCCCCCACCAGCACCTGATCCAGCATCGGCGGCGTCAATCCCACCGTCAGCGAATCAAGTGCAGCTTGAATAGAAGACCCGAGTTCCGAAAGCGTCAAAAGCTCAGTACCCAGAGTCGTCTCAATATCCCCCAATAAATCATCGACATCACCAAGAACCTGTCGATGCATCTCACCCAGATCAAGATCGCCATCACCATCGGCCTCATCAGCCCACACTTTAATTATTCGTTCCACATTGAGATGCTCCAACACCCCACGAAGCATCCCAGCCCACTCAACACCGCGTTGCTCCACAGACTTCGTTGCAGCCACTACCCAGGGATCGACGGACTGCAAAAACGCCCCCCGAAGACCATGGATTCGATCCGCAAGCTCGTTATCGCTCGATTCAGATTGCGTCGGACCCTGTGGCGAGACACGCCATCTCGGACCCGTCCAAATCGTCCTTCCAGAAGCACCACTCGCCAGAAGCACATTTTCGAGAAGGTCCGCCGCATCGCCGACCGGCTGAACCAGACCGGTCTTCAGCAGATCACGAACCGTCGCAAGCGGATAGTCGTCCATTGCGATTTCAAGCAGACACCGAACAAGCATCACGAGCGGATGGTGATTCATGGATCGCCGCAGGTCGATAAAGTAGGGTATATCGCGTGCAGAAAGCGACGCACTGAGCAGCGCATGATAGGGTTCAAGATCGCGCACAATAATTGCAATATCCCGAAACCGAATCGGATTCACAGGCCGACGAACAAGCTCCAATATCTCCGAAACGATATAGTCCACTTCCGTCCGGCGATCCACTGCCTCAACCAGTCGCACACCATCACCAGCCACAGGAAGCTCATCCCCCGAAACGACTCCCGACCCCCTTCTCTCACCAGCGAACAGGCGTGACTCAACCAGCGCAAGCGCAGAACCGCTCTGAAATCGCCTCGGTGCATCAGAAAGCACCACACGGTCACCGACCGCAACACCAGCCTCATCGAACCGTCCTGCCAACTGATCCATCGTCCGACGCGTCTTCCCGAACAGATCGCCAGGCACTTCCGCACCATGCGTATGGGCAGCATCATTCGGATCGAGCAGGGCAGAAAGCGTGACACTTTCAGCAAGCTTCGCAAGCTCAACCAGCACACCCTCCTCCTGGCGTGTATACCCCGCAAAACCATCCACCCACACCACGCAACCATGCAGCCAGCCACACCCACCCATCCGTTCCCGGGCGATATCGAGATATTGTGACGGGTCGCATCGCCGATCACCGAGTTCGCTCAGATACCCCTTGTACAGCAAAGCAAGATCATGAAACCGAAGACGCCGATGCCCATCCTCAGCCTCATCCCCGATTGTCTGTAATTCATCAGGAGAAACGGACCCTTCGATCAACTCGGTAATCGTGTGTCCCAGCCGGTCCAGAAACCCGGGAAACCGTTCAGTATTCCGATAGTATTGCAACGCGTCCGCCGACCGTTTGCACACCAGTCGAAGCAGCATCGACCGGGCAGCCGGGCTGATGGCAGACCGCCCACCGTCGCCCTGTTCTGTCAGCACGCGAAACGCAAGACGTCGAAAGCTCAGCACTTCCGCCCGATGGACAGCTCGCAATTCCGGATCGCGAATCAAGCTCCGCTCCATTTGCAGACTGGCTTGTTCGGGGACGAGCAGGATGAGACGTGGACCGACGAGCGGCGAGGCGATGAGCGCATTGCGGATGGCTGTGACACAGTGATGCGTCTTGCCCGTACCCGCCCGACCAATCATGAATCGCACGCCCATGTACTGGGTGATACGTCAAGCATCGCGTCGGGTCAATCATCAGGCAGTGGCGGCGTGGATAGAGAGCTGCCGACGTGCATGGAGAGGTGGCGGTATGGTATAGAGAGGTGGCGATTTGGTATGGAGCGGTGGCGGTTTGGTAGGGGAGGCTATTGCCTGCCGACAGTCAGCGAAGGGTCCGTGACAGTCTTGGCAGAGATGTGAACATGAAGACATATATAGAACAGCCACCCGCGGCTGCGGTCGTTCCATGTAGCACAGCCGCCCTCGGCTGTGGTCGTTCAATGTAGAACAGCCGCCCCCGGCTGTGGCCGTTCCTGTCGGCAGGGCAAATTTCACTTCCTGCAATAAAGTACAATGCAAGGAAATCAGGCATAGTGTACGACAACGGTCAGAATAAAGGACCCGGTACCACGCAAATCAGAGCGGTTCGTCACGTTGCAGTGCATATCAACCACAGACGGCGTCGTCGCTTCCATCCATTCATTGACCTGATTTTCGACCGCCTCAAAATCGTCCCGGTGATCTCCGGGCGCTGAAAAAATCTTAATGGGCATGATACATCCTTATGTAAGAAGCCAATCGTGAACTGTCAAAACTGCAAAGTATCGGCCCCATGCAGGGGAAGGCATCTGCCCGCCCGACACAACCTGCTGCTCGCCCGCTATGCCACGCATCAATCATCCTTTTCCTCCTGCGAGCGTTTCAAAATACTGCGGTAGCGCAAATACTTGATGAAACGGCGGTAGGCAGTGACCAGGTGTGCCAGCCCGATCAGGACCATGATAACGGCAATGGGCAGCATCAGGAACGAGACCGGGTTGATGGCACCGGGGACAAGCCACCCACCGATCAAGGTACAGAACAGCCCGATGAACACCTCACTCGAAGGAAATCGCAAAGCTCCTTCGACAAAGATGTTTTCCAGCTTCAATGGCCGGGCATTGTAGTCAGACCCGCATTCGGGGCATCTGCCAACATAGGACGCGTGGCGCAGGTTGTACCCACAGGTCGCGCAATAAACAGAATATTTCAGCTGCTGTTCGGAGAGCATTGGGTCGGTGGTATGCGCGAAATTCGAATCCATCATCATTTCATGAAGCTCCACCCTCCATGATGCGCAAGGTGCAAGGGAACGTTACGCGTGGACCGGAGAATCGAAAAGGGCTTGCACGAACACTTCCGGGCTGAACGGTTCTATATCATCCGGCGTCTCGCCGAGACCCACAAATTTCACCGGAACCCCGAGCTGCTCACGGATCCCGATCACCACACCGCCCTTCGCACTCCCATCCAGCTTGGCGAGGAAGATGCCCGTAACGGAAGCGTGCTCACCAAAAACTTTGGCTTGATTGATCGCATTCTGCCCGATCGTTGCATCCAGCACCAGCATCACTTCATGGGGCGCACCGGGGATTTTCTTCTGCACAACCTTATGAATCTTCGTCAGCTCACGCATCAGATTGTCCTGCGTATGCAATCGGCCAGCCGTGTCGATCAGCAGCACATCCGCTTTCCGGGCAACGGCAGCCTCACAGGCATCGTAGGCGACGGCACCCGGATCGGCATCCTGCTTATGCTTGACAATCTGAACCCCGATCCTGCTGGACCATTCGGTCAGTTGTGCAACCGCCGCCGCACGAAACGTATCACAGGCAGCCAGAATAACCGTTTTACCATCATTTTTCAGATGCTGAGCCAGTTTGGCGATGCTCGTGGTCTTACCGCTTCCATTGATCCCGGTCACGAGCACAACCGTCGGACCCTCAACCGCGTACTGAATACGCCGATCCTCTTCAGGCCAAAGCGACGCGACATGCTCTTTCAGGTGCGGAAGAATATCCTGAGCTTCCTGAATGTTCCCCTTCTTCCACTCTGCGCGAACCTTTTCGATCAACTGGCCAACAATCGTCGGACCCATGTCAGCCGCAAGCATGACCCTTTCAAGATCATCCAGCAGCGCGTCGTCGATTTTTTTCCCGAACGGCAGCACTGCCCGAAAACCGGCAGCCACTTTCTCGCGCGTTCGTGTAAGACCCTTCTTTATCCGATCAAACAACCCCATCTCGATGTTTCCCCTGATCTAGTGCTCTGATACCCATGATACGACGGGTGCAACTGACGGCTTGTCCGCCAGTGTGTACTACCCAGTGTGTATTACCCAATGTGTGACACACCAGCAGCATGTAGGGTCCGCTGTGCGGACCATGTCGCTCGCAGCATGGATGTCGAAACCCGCAAGGTGAATGCAGCAACCCGCAGGGCATGTCCGACCCGCCGAACCGTCACACACTACACTCCGCCAATATTACCATAGATGGCGTCAAGCACACCATTGACGAACTTCGGGCTGGAAGCCGATCCAAACGCCTTCGCAATCTCAATGGCTTCATCGAGTACAACCGTGTGCGGCGTCTCAGATTCAAGCAGCTCTGCCGTTGCGATCCGCAGAACATTTCGATCAACCGCGTCCAGTCGTTCGAGGCTCCAGTCCGTGAGCGCACGTTTGATGTGTTCATCCACGAGGCTTTGCCACTGCAAATAAGCATCGCACAAGACGCGAGCGTAGGGAACAGGGTCGCGCCCGGGCGCGAAAGCCTCAGCCAGGTCAACAAGTGACTCGGATGGTTCTCCGCCCTGCACCTCCCAATGACAAAGGGCCTGCATGGCGATCGATCGGGATTGTCGGCGGTTGGTGGTCAAAGTATTCGCTGGCACTGGGGCATCGTCTAATTTTGTAATGCATCGTCTAATGTTGTAACGCGGGTTATGTCGCTGTTATCCAAGCCGTGACTGTAAGGGAGCGGGCACTAACGTACCCGTCATGTTGGGAATGTCAAAGCTCTAGGATTGCGATATTTCAGAAAGCACGTTGACCATCTCAATCGCAGCCATCGCAGCTTCGGATCCCTTGTTACCACTCTTGGCTCCGGCCCGATGAATGCACTGCTCAAGCGTGTCAGCCGTAATCACCCCAAATGTCGCTGGCACGCCCGTATCATACGAAACGCGACCTACCCCGCGAGCGACCTCAGAGCAGACATAATCGAAATGCGGCGTCTCGCCCCGGATAACACACCCAAGGCAGATCACAGCATCATACTTCCCAGTCTGAGCGAGCTTCAACGCCACGAGCGGAATCTCAAACGATCCCGGAACGTGAACCTCCGTAATATTGTCCTCAGAGCAACCATGGCGAATGAGCGTATCGACTGCTCCACCGAGCAGTTTCGAGGTCACAAACTCATTGAACCGCGTCACCACGATCGCAAACCTGCCACCGCCGGCAACAAGTCCGCCTTCAATAATTGAACTCTGAATTAAACCGCCCTGATTCCGATCCACCATCACTTAGAGTCAGCTCCAACGTTGTCGTAACCTGATGCCCATTCTCAACCCGGATGCCAGTCTCAACCCGGATGCTCGATCTTACTTCTTGATATACTTCGCCTGAATCCGGTTGAGGGAGAAATCATCGACCTCAATCAACTCATCCCAGCCATCCTCAATCAGGTACTCCATCATATCCTCAGCCGTCATGGTAGCACGAATTCGGTACACGCACATACCCCCTGTGCATTTTGGACCATTCACCGATTTTACACCGGGAATCTTCCCGACCTTCTTCTTGAGCTTGAATGCAACGGTCTTATTCGGAAAAGAATCAATCTCGAGCGTGATTTCGCCACCGAACGATATCTGCGTGGACCACTGCCTCATGACACCGCTGTATATATCGTTGATGAGCGGGATCGCAGCTTTGGCGATCGCCTGCTTGCCAGCCTGGCGGGAAAATGTCGTAAATCCGCGAGCACCACCCCGAACATTCGGATACGACTTGCTTGCTAGAATTTTTGCAGTGTCAGTGTAAAATGCCTTGGCCTGCACATTACAGTTGTACATCACAAGTCGGACGTTGTTGGGATTCGTGTTTTCTGCCTTATCCGCATCCGCATTGCCCATGATGTAGACCTGAGCACCATGACCCTTCGCGATCGCCCGCATTTTCTCCGAATTTCCGGTATGCGCAGCATCTGCCGCCTCTTTTGACTCGATCGCCCGCATCTGACCCTTTTCCACGGCATCGAACCCGCTCTCGACGAGGCGATTTTCGATCATGGACTCGAGGATGCTGCTGGACTGGATTTCGCCGTCAACTGTCTCTGTAATTATGACCATCACCTTTGGGCGGCCAAGCTGCTCGAGGACATTCTGCACTTCGCCCCAGGCAGTTGCGACGGCGTCGGTCGAAACGTCCGCGCGGATTTTGCAGTAGTAGATACTTCCCGCACCTTCGCCCGCCTCCAGTACCTTATAGGACTTAACGAGGCCTTCCGCTTTGGTGAAGATGGTGTCACGGGTGAGTGTAAAATTTTCAGTGTTGGTGTAAGACGCTAGAAAGAGTGTCGCACCCTTTTCGAGCGCGTTTCGCAGGGCGTCTTTCTTCGCAGCTTCCGGAGAAATCCCTTCCCCGGTCGCGTTCACGGTCTTTACCTCGTTGGCCAGCGCAGACATCGTGGATATGCACAGAATCAGACAGCCAACGGTGAGCCGGTTAATCATCAGGAGTTGCTCCATATCTGGGGTCTAAGACGCATTTGGGGCATACATGTTCTCTTCGGCGATTATCGCCCTTAGTCAGCGTCAGAATAGGGTTCGACCTTCAATTCCATCACGATTTCGTCCCGCACGGGGATGCCGTCGTGGCCTACTTCCGGAATCTGGGGTTTGACCTTGCGGGCGTCGTCCACGGCGCCCACATTGACTCTGACCATTCTGAAGCCGAGACGTTGGTAAAAACCTATGCCTTTGAGATTATCGTTGGTCGTGGTCAGCCAGAGGCGGTCCAGGCCTCTGTCTCTGGCCTGGGTGATGGCATCGAGCATGAGGGAGGAACCGATGCGGCGACCCTCCAGGACGCTGTTTAGGGTGAGGACTTCCATGGCATTGTTGTCAACGGTCATGGTGAGGAGGCCTACGATTTCCTTGTCGCTCCACTCGATGAAGCCTTCGAGTTCGTGTGGGTAGTAGACCTTGCCGTTGGACATCACCTTGGTGCTGCCCCAATGGCGTTCGACGAAGTCCGCCACGGCTTGCCGGTCAGATTGCTGGATAACTGCTCTGGTCATTCCGCCCTTTTTACCCTCGAATTCACGTTTTGACCACCCCGCAAGCGATTCTGGTCGCCCATTAGCGGTGTAAAATGCCCGTGTCGGCTGCGACCCGGATGGTGATGTACACTTCTCCGGAGTCCTCGGGTACATCGAAGGCGTCGCACACGGTTCCAAAATCATGGTTGTGGGTGACGCCGCCGCGAATATCAATAAGACTACTCGATTCGGCGAAATCGCCG
>JAJRYY010000045.1 GCA_024275565.1 Planctomycetota bacterium | reverse complement strand
CGACCAGTGCAGACGCGGCATCATGTCGAGGATATGTTCAAGATTACCGTTCAACTGCTCAGACCCGGACGGGTACAGCCGAAACATGGCTTGACTCACGATAATCATCACCGCGAACGCACCAACCGCAGACACAACCCCCAATATCGCCGTTTTCCACCAGGCATCCCGGTTCAGACCGATCGACGCCACCCCCTGCCCCCGTCTCCCAATGACGAACAGCACAACGCCAATGGATGCAAATCCCAGCAGGACGGTCATCCCGACGGAGAGCAACCGCAGGTCCATATCAGGCAGAACACCCGTGATTACGCCCGTCATCACCCCCGCCACGCACCAGATCGACAGCGCAATACAAGCAAAAAACAGCACATCCAGGCCCGAATCCGAGCGCGACGCGCTGCTGAGTAGCATGGGATGGGTTGTATCCGACGGGACCAAACGAGCCGGAAACACAGAATTACCCGGGAACGCAGAATCGCCCGGGAACGCAGAATCGCCCGGGTATACTGGGCGAGCCTGCGGAAGCGACTCAAAATTCGCAATTGGCCGAGCAACCGGGATGTCCGTGAGCGGTGGCTTGTCGATGGCTCCGCCGTCGTTCGTGTCGTCAGCCGTCACGGGTCAAAGTGTACCTTTACTTATTCTCAAGCCGAACGTCGCAATTTCGCACTGCGCGACGCAGTCTCGAACTGCGCGTCGCAGTCTCGAGCTGCGCGTCGTTATCTTGAGCTGCGCGTCGCAGTCAGCTCTGTGCGTCGGTGCGCTTTCTGCCAGGAGTCCTGCTGCAATATTTGCGCTGCCCGCATCGAGTGCAGGAACGTCCGAAATTCCCCGGCATTGGCAGAAACCACGCTCGAGGGGCCTACAAACTTGACGAGGTAGTCACCGTCCTGAGCCGCAATGTACGCGCCGATCATACGGTAATACGGCTTATCGACGTTGATCCCGCTGCCCGGCGACGTTTCCTCGACGTAACGTCCGGAAATATCGATCGTGCGGACCGGAATTCCGTTGATGATGTATTCGCTCTGCTCGGCGACGTCGTAGGTGCTTGTCCCGTCTGCCTGGGTGAACTGTTCGCACCAGCGATCCATATTCCGCCGGACCACGTCGCCATCGCCTTTATCTCGCATTTCGGCGAAATTCCAGACGATGAGTTTCGCGTCCTCGAAGGCAGGGTCGTTTGAAGGGACCGCAAATTGCAGGCGACGCGTCTCATGTGGGGGCGTTACCCGGACCCACGATGTGGACGCATGGAAATTCAGGGCGTCCGCAGACACTTCCTGTGTGGATGCGCAACCGATGGCTGACAACATTCCACACACCAAAACCAGAGACGCGAGGTTCCGCAACATGATCTATCTCCCGGACGTCCCCACCGGAGAGAAGTTTCCGGCGGCGACTTACTCGTTCACTTTGGCGCTTTTGAGGAACGCCATCGCCGACGCCTTCCAACGCTCCACCGCGTTTTCCGGACCTGTCAGCTTCATAAAGTGAGGTCCCTGCGCGTGATCCACGATCGCAGCCAACATCCGATAATGATCCTTGGCCTCCGGCGTTCCAGATCTCGGAGCCGCACCCATCGCACCCGTTACGTCCAGGATGGTGAGCTTGACCTTGCCGATCTCAAGGCGGGTCATTTTCGCGGTTTCGGCGATATCCTTGCCGTCAGGTCGCGAAAACTGGCCCAGCCAGCGTCGGATGTTCATGCGGTCCATCTCCTCCCCCTTCATTCCGGGGAAGTGGGTGATCACCACAAGGCAGTCCTCGGTCTCGGTATCGGCTTTTGGGAGGCGGAACTGAGCCTTTCTCGACATGGCGGATGGAGTCTCCTTGACCCAGCCTTTCGGGACCGTGAGCGATATGCCGCTGAACATCATTTTCTCGTCGGTCATGTTCACGCCGCTGGTGTCGACCTCCTCCATGGCAGCGATCCGCAGCTCGCCGCCGTCCAGGGCAGAAGCGCCAGTTGCGGCCGGTCCCCTCGGAATCCCGGCTGATACGCCAGCCTTCGCGTGTGCATGGTCCTTTTCGTGGTCATGCCCGTTTTCGTGCGCGTGGTCTTTATCGTGTGCGTGGTCCTTGTCGTGTGCATGGTCCTTATCGTGTGCGTGGTCCTCGTCGTGCGCGTGGTCCGCTGTAGATGCAGCGCTCGTTGTGGAGGGGCCGCGTGGCGTGCCTTTGTCTTTTTTTTCGCATCCGCCGGTCCACAAGACGATGGCTACCAGCGTGATACCTGTTGTGATCCATTCTCTCATCATGACACCCAATTATTCCTGGTTGAAAATGTTTTGTTCTGAGCAGTACGCTAGTTTGCGATTGTGACGCCTGATTCGAGTAGTTTGAACATCTCCTCACCAATGTCTGCGGGTGACGTCGAAACCACGACGCCGGCGGACTGCAAGGCTTCGATCTTGGACGCGGCTGTCCCCTCTCCGCCGCTGATGATTGCTCCGGCGTGTCCCATGCGTTTTCCGGGAGGGGCGGTCTGGCCTGCGATGAAAGCGACGACCGGTTTTGAGACGTGCCGCTCGATGTAGTGGGCTGCATGCTCCTCGTCTGTTCCGCCGATTTCGCCGATCATGACGATGCCGTCCGTTTCATCGTCGGCTTCGAACATCTCCAGAAGCTCGATGTAGTTCAGACCCTTGACCGGGTCGCCACCGATCCCGACGCAGGTGGATTGCGAGATGCCCCGGGAGGTACACTGCCAGACGGCTTCGTAGGTGAGGGTTCCGCTTCGTGAGATGATACCGACAGCTTTCTGACCCTCCTCGCGGGGTTTGTGGATGTAGCCTGGCATGATGCCGATTTTGCACTCGCCGGGGGTGATGACGCCGGGGCAGTTTGGACCGATCAGCTTCGTGCCCTTGTCGTCGAGGAATTTTCGTGCTTTGACCATGTCCAGCGTGGGGATGCCCTCGGTGATGAGGACCACGAGGGCTGCTCCTGCGTCGGCTGCTTCCATGGCAGCGTCTGCTGCGAAGGGCGGTGGAACGAAGACCATGGAGACGTCGGCGCCGGTTGCGGCGAAGGCGTCGTGACAATTGTTGAAAATGGGCAGATCGTGCTCGGAACGCGTGCCGGCCTTGCCGGGCGTGACGCCTCCGACCATCTGCGTACCGTATTCGAGGCATTGTGCTGTGTGGAATGCGCCTGCTTTGCCCGTGATGCCCTGACATATGATTCGTGTTTCGCTGTTGACCAGAATGCTCATCGTTCTTCAATTCCTCACAGATGTCGTTCTATTCAGCTCGCAGATTGCTTCCGCGAACGCATGATGAAACGCAACATGCGTAGTATCCTCGCGAGCGGATTCCGTGTCCAGTCGTCGGCTCCCCCACCTCTGAAGAGGTGGGCCACACGTTCTGAAAAGGTGGGGCACCCTGCGGATGCGTTCCTCCTGCAAAATTCCATCTCCGACACCTCCTTTCGTCGGGCCGGTTCCTTGGCCCTGTTCCACCATCAGTCTACACCATGGGCCTTCCGAAGTCCAGTGAAAAGCGGATAAATTTTAGGAATAGGTTAGGCCACGGGTGGCAGGGCGATTTTTGGTGGATGGCCGGTGATTTTGTCGTTTCTTGTGTCGATCTGGGGGATTGGCCCACTGAGATTTGTGGGGGATCAGGGTTGCGGACCGGCGTTGTAGAGCAGCCACTCTCTGGTCTGCTGCACTCGCCTTGCAATTTCGTCGTGCGTCAGGAATTCGACGTGTCCGTCACCAAATGCAACGCACCCTCCGTCATTACCGTGGCAATCTGAGATTTCGTAGATGATGACGTTGTCGTCTGGTACCCATTCGCCCTGCCCTGTGATGTATTTGTAACAGGCGTTCAGGTCGTCTGGAATCGCATCGGCATATACGCAGCGAAAGCTTTTGGGGATGACCTCGCCGCTATCCACGAGCACCTGGTAATCTTGTGGGTAGGCTCCTGCGTGGTCATTGGCGTATATTTTCATGGTTTGAAGAATTGATCTGAGATTGAACTTGCAAATCACACCTGGGTTAATCGACCTGCAGTGCAGGATGCGAGGCCTCAGAATCCACCACGAAGCCATGATCGTTCCAACGAGCAGCGATGTGTATGCAAGCCATCGAAGTGGTCGTATCGATTTCATGGTGATTGAGATCCTCCATCGGATAAGGCTGATCGGGGTGGAAAATCAATCTCAGGAGAAAATGTTGGGGGTTGTGGACCGGAGTTGTACATCAACCAATCTCTGGTTTGTTGCACTCGCTTGGTCATCTCATCGTGGTTGAGAAAGTAGACCTGGCCATTGGCAAAGGCGACGGCGACCCTCTTCTCGTCGTGACATTCCGGACTTTCGTAGATGATGACATTTTCGTCCGGTACCCACTCGCCCTGTCCTGCGATGTATTTGTAGCAGGCGTTCAGATCGTTTGGAGTCGAATCGGCATGCGAACAGCGAAATGTTTTGGGAACGAGCATGCCAGTATCCACGAGTATCTGATAATTCTGTGGATACGATCCCTCATTCTCATTGGCGTACATTTTCATGCACAAAACAATTCCTCTCAAATTCGCTCGGCAGATGACTTCTGTGGCAAGCTCTCTGCAGCCAATTCCGCTGGGCAACAGCAGCATCCAACACAGAAACACTAATACTCCAATTAACAGCGATGTGTATATAAACCTTCGAAGTAGTCGTCGCGATTTCATGTTGTTGTGAATTCTCCAACTGGACGCATCGTCAAGTGTAAGCCCTCGGTCATGCATCCGGATATGTACATACTCCACACCTCATTATATTTGGAGAATCGCCTGAAAAACAAGGGCAATCCATCAATTGTCGCGTAGTGAAGTGCAGATCGTATCGTGGTCCTGATGCTAATGTTGTTGCTATCTGACCGAGTTCAGGAAGTCGGGGTTTAGGATTTTCAGCAGGCCGTCTATGAGGAGGACTTTTCCGCCGGCGACGACCAGAAGCCATCGGTACATCCGCGTGAATAGTGCTTCGCTGACATGGGTCAGGAGTCGCTTACCGATCAGCGTGCCGACGATTGCGGCTGCGGACATGACCCCCATCAGGAGCATCAGTTCGGTTGGTCGCACGGTGCCGAGGGCGATGAATGCGGGTAGTTTGAAGAGGTGGGTGACCATCTGACAGGCTGCCTTGGTTGCGACGAGCCGCTCTTTGACGAAATTGTGGCGGGCGAATAGTGGTGCGATGAGGGGTCCGACTGCTCCGACTGTGAGGGCTGCGGTTCCTGCTGCGAATCCGATGATGGTGAAATCTCGATGTGCGGTTCCGGATTTTTTGGTGGGTCGTCTTGGCCAGAAGGCTGCGATGAGG
>JAJRYY010000044.1 GCA_024275565.1 Planctomycetota bacterium | reverse complement strand
TTTTTCGCCCGCATCTCATTCCCTTCATTTATAGCGAAAACACACGATCGCGCAAGTAAAGCAACAACGGATAAAATATCGAAATCAGAATGCACTATCGACGGTCCAAGGAACGCATGAGAATCCCGGACAGTATTGGTCAACGACCTGCCTTTACTATGGGACTTCCATGCTCCGTTTGGATTTCAGTCGAATCGGTTGGGTTGTCGTTGGGACGTGGGTATGGTTGTGGGTGAGTGTGTAGTCATGCGGATGTTCATGGTGGAGGCAGGTCAACCTTTCGCCTGGAGGCGAAAGAACGACCTGCCCTACATTTGCGAAAGAACGACCTGCCCTACATTTGCGAAAGGACGACCTGCCCTACATTCCTTCTATCCTTCGTCTGGTTTCAATGGCTGGCAGCACCACGGCGGATGAACCTGGCCACTCTGGATCGAGCCAGCCAAGACGGACATGACGGTGGAAGCTTGACCAAGGCCAATCCTCCGGTTTCTCAACCAATTCGTGTTTCACCGGGTTGAGATGGATGTAGTCGCGATGGCGCAGGTAGTCTTCCTCGTCACGAATTCTATGTTCGTAGTAACGTGGCTGCCAAACGCCGCGGCGCCCTTGTCGCTGGCTTTGCGCCGTCGTTTCCCAATCGCGGCCTCCACGGGCAAGGTAATCGTGCGTGAATTTCGATTTGATTTGTCGCCAGCGTGTGGGGAAGTCATCGTCGTCGTCGGGGAGAGTCCAGATGCAGTGTAAGTGGTCTGGGAGGAGGACGATCGCGAGGATTTCGAATGGGTGACGTTGTTGCACCGACCTGATGGCATTGCCAAGCAGTTGGCGACAGAGTGTTCCAGTCAAGATGCGCTGTCTGCGGTATGTGACGAGGGTGAAGAAGTACGTCGCACCCTGCTCTCGCCATCTTATGTACGTTGGCATGAGAGTCAGGGTAAGCGTGAAGAATCGCGGACGCAAATGGTGGAGGCAGGTCAACCTTTCGCCTTGTGGCGAAAGAACGACCTGCCCTACATTCCTGTTGCTCGTCTTCCATTGTTTCGGAAGGCGGCTGATTATGAGGCTTTCGAGCGGGTGCTGGTCGAGGCACAAGCGCGACACCCGACGCGGATTCTGTCCTGGTGCCTGATGCGAAATCATTGGCATTTCGTGATCCGGCCTCGTGAGGAGTCGCCCGTTTCAACATCCGATGCATGAGAGACAAAAACTAGCTGCGTCCCCGTTTCAACATCCAACATCTGGCTTGCATTGGTGAGGATATCCCGATAGAATGGCCCTCTGGTGTCCGGGAATATTGGGGATTTATGTCGGTTCTACAGGTTCTGCGGAGGATCCCGGAAAAAGAGCCGGTTTGAGCTATACGCCCTTCCTTGGCGGGCTGGCATTCAGATTGTGGAGGACGCATCATGTCAAGACGATTTGCGGTTTTATTGGCCGGACTTGCTCCGTTTACGCTGGACCTACACCAAAGCCAGGCAGGTACTGTTGATATTATTGATTTTGAAACCATTCCTGGCGCGACGCCGGTGGAGACTATGGATATTTTCGATCAGTTTCTGTTGCTGCACGGTGTTACATTCTCCCTTGAGAATGGCGCACTGCCGCGAATCTGTGAGCTGGGCTCTCCTCGCGTTGCATTCGCTGGATTTCCAAATGACAGCGGTGACGATGCGATCGCCCCCGACCAATCCATTGATATCGGCCAGTATCTGCTGACGGATGACGCGTCTATCGGCTATGTCTCGCCGCTGATCATCGACTATTCCACACCTGTGAATGCTTGCGGCGGTGTTTTAATCGACATCGATGGTGGGTCTACGGGCCAACAAGGCTGGCCTCCGGGGATTGACGAGGCATGGACCATAGAAGCCCGTGGCGAAAACGATGAAGTCCTTGATTCGGTGGTGTTGACCGCAGGCGATCCGCTAACCGGCGATGGTATGATTACGCCCTGGTCGTTTGAGTTGCCTTCCGATGAAATTCACTCGCTTCGATTTGTGTATACCGGAACCAAACCGCCGGGCAGTGCTGGCTTTGCCTTTGATAACTTCACGCCGTCACACATTATTGATACGGATGATGATGGCGTTGCGGACCCGGATGACCTCTGCAATAACACACCAGTGGGGATTCCGGTGGACACGGATGGACGGCCAATCGGTGACCTCGACCTTGATTGCGACACTGATCTGGTCGACTTTGCACTTTTTCAGGCATCAATTACTGGGCCGCTATGAGAGATGAAGGGTATGGGGTTGGAATCGGGGACGGTTGTGTTTGGCAGACGGCTTCGGCCAACCAGGGCGTGCGAGGATGCTGCCTGAATAATTGCCGAACATGCTCGCGCCTATGACTCGGGCATGCGATCTACGATGGGATGCACGCGATCCAACTGTATATTATCGATTAGCCGACACCTGCCGATGCGAACGGCGATGCACATTCTGGCGGAATGTTCGACCTTTTCCAGCTTCGCCAGGGTCTCAAGATCGACCACGCTGATGTAATCGATCGAGCATGGGCCGGCAGACTCGATCCGTTTTCGTGCGGTTGCGATGAGCTTCCCTGCGTCTGTCGACCCTTTTTTTACAGCCTCACTTGCATCTCGCAATGCCTGTGACAATAAGACCGCCTGTGAGCGATCCTTGTCAGAGAGGTACGCGTTTCGACTCGACATCGCCAGCCCGTCTTCCTCGCGGACCGTTTCACAGCCGACGATCTCCACCCCCATGTCAAGATCATGCACCATCCGCTGGATCACCTTCAACTGCTGATAATCCTTCTCGCCGAAATAGGCTCGGTCTGGTCGGACGATGTTGAGCAGCTTTGTGACGACCGTGGATACGCCGTCGAAGTGTCCTGGTCGCCGCGATCCGCAGAGGCCCTCGGTCAGACCCGACACGTGGACTGTCGTCAAGCCGCTGCCGCCGTACATGACATCGACGGTGGGCATGAAGAGCAGATCCACGCCAGCCTGCTCGCATAGCTCCAGATCCTGTTCGGGGGTTTTCGGGTAGGCATCGAGGTCTTCACCGGGTCCGAACTGTGTGGGATTGACGAAGATGCTTGCGACCACGAACTTGCACTCGCCGACGGCCCGCCGGAGGAGGGAATCGTGGCCAACGTGCAACGCGCCCATGGTCGGAACGAAGCCGATCGTGCTGGTTGCCGTGCAGAGATCGGAGCCTTGCTGCCGCGTCACATGACTATGGTGGCTCGGAGAGGGGGGGAGAGATGCTGATGCACCGCGTAAACGGGCAACCTCCGCCCGCACCTCGCTAATAGAGACAACCGTTCTCATGTTGTATAAGCGTCCTGGAAGGGTTTATTCGTAGGGTCCAAGAAAGCGTTTGCCATTGAAGTGGATCAGGTGCGATGGTGTATCGGCGACCCATACTTCGGTTTCCCACGCGATATTGCCGAGATACCGGGCCATCACGGAACGACTCTGGAAAGCGGTTACAAAAACCAGCCCAGCCTTTGCATCAGTAAACAGATGGGCCAACTCCGCATGCCGTTTGCCATCAACTGGTCCGTGACTGGTAACGGCTTCGATTAGCAATAACCAGTTGCGATCAGAAAAGTAAAGTACAATATCTGGCATTTTGCCATGTGAATCTATCTTGATGCCGAGTTTGGAGAGAAGGGGTTCGTCAAAGTACCCCCACTTGTTGCCCGTGTCACCAACATAAATAAGCGTGCTACCAGGAGCAAATCGTGGTCCGAACTCCTCGATAATTGCCCGAATCAATTCACTGTGTTCTCCGGGACTGAGAGTGATATTTTCACCCTCTTTGATCTGCACGGGGATTTGGATATGTTTGCGATCCTTGGCATAACTGGCAGCCAGCGTTTCATGTTGCGAGAGGTAGCTTGCCAGCTTGTCGTCCCACGATTTGGATCCGAAGTTGCGAAGTAACTTAAATGTCGCAGGTTCGATTTGATAGACAGCTTTTGGGCTATTCACTGGTCGGTTGGGCGAGTCCGGGTTGTAAAGTGCGATTCCGGCAGATACGAATTGATGTATCGTTTGCCGTCGAATAGTTTCACGGGAGTTTGGTGCATACACTTTCTTATAGTGCTCACGTGCCCAGTCCATAATTGGCGTAATTCCAATCAGCGGGTTCTCCGCCATCGCCCATTTTTTACGAGGTGTTAGATTTAACATCGCAAGTAGGCATAAGGCCGAACGTTCGTTCTGTTGTGCTTTGGGGAAACCAAGCGAAACTAGTATCTGAGTGGCTTCATTGATGTGTTTATGTCGTAAGTTTGTCATGCGCAAAATAGCTTCAATTGCTCGTCAATGTTCGCTTGAACTGGCCAACGACACGACATAGCCCATTTTCCTAGAACAATTAGGTTTTTCCTGCTTGGGTACGGTATAAGTCTGAGATCGGTCGCATTTACTTGCGTATGACCGTTGAAACGTCGGAAGTAGTCATCAATTGCAGCGGAGTTGAGGAATGTGGTCAGCCCATAGGCCAATGCTTCCGATAACCCGTGCTTTTTTTCATGGAATACGTTCAAGTGGTTTTCGAATCCAAGAACCTCAGCGTTGGGGAAATTGTTCGGACAAATAACGCTCGCTACGATCCGGCGGTCCTCTTCTTTGGATGAAAAGCGGCGTACTATGGAATAATAACCATTTGGGTAAAGCCATTTTTCCGTATCAGCATTGCGATAGATCGCATCGGGTTTGTTCAATGTTGGATTTGGCCAGTTCGAGGTGTGACCTTTGAAGTGGCCAGGGTAGAGCAATGGGACAGTGTTGGCTTGAGGCGTATCACATAAGTGTTCTTTAAGCCGAAAATCGACAACGGGGCCGGTCGAGACTTCGACGCCAATATCTTTCAGGCTGTATTGGATCAAACTCGTTCGTTCGATGATACCAAGTTCGGGAGAGGTCGGTATGTGGATGAAATTTTCTGGATTTCCAGGGGGTACAATGCGGTTGAAAGGATACCTGTGTGTCTCTATATCAGTGAATTTTCCATCTGTCGAAGTCGTTATCGTCACGTCACCTTGGTTGGCACCGCGTTCTAACTTGATGATGATGTTTTCCTGCAAGATGCCATCATCTTTGAAGGCTTTGTTACGCGATGCAAATAGATGTATGTGCTGTATAGCTGCGCGTTCCAGTATATATTCACGAAAAGGGCGGTAATACGGCCCATTGCAAAAACTCCGTGGTATGATTGCAACCAGCTGACCGCGATCTTCCAGCAAGGATAGAGATAATGCTACAAAGGCTGAGTACAGATTGACCGTTTCGATATCGACACGCCTCAAAGCCGAACGGTGATTTGAGTTGCTCCGTATTTTTTTGTACGGTGGATTGAGGATTGCGTGTGTATACCTTGGGAGAGACTTGGTAAATAAGCTTCCACAGAGCGAGTCCACGGCTGTGTGTATAAAATCGTCACCGATGATGGTGGGTACCACTTTCAGATTCTGCATGTACGAATCCAGCCTTTCGGCAAGGTGGGCATGTAAACTATCATCGATCTCAAAGGCATCGACTTTGATACGTTCATACTTCAACCCACCTGAAACACATCTATCCAAAAAAGCTGCAGAAAGAGAACCAGCTCCGGCTCCGGCATCGAGTAGTTTGCAGGTGTTTTGATTTCTGTGAACAAACAGTTCCGCCATGAATCGAGCAATGACAGTGTGTGTGAAGTACTGGCCAAGCTGCGATTTTCTTCTCGGTCCGGCGACTTTCGAAACTGTTAGCTTGGATTGTACAATGTTTGGAATCAATCGTGCGCCTCCTGAACCACCGCACCATGGAAGCAATTGGGGCTGATCCGGAAATCCACAAAACCCCTCCCCGTATCCTTATAACACAGGTCTGAGTTTTTTGCCAGAGATTACTGCCAAGGTTCCGTTGCCAGCGATTGCGAGACTATTATCCCCAAGGTAATGTGGGGCGGGTAGGTCAAAATTTTCACGGATGGGCAGAGGTGGGGTGAAACAGGGTGTATAAAGGTTATCATCTCGGGCGCTCCAGGTCAGTTGATTCCATAGCCTGTTTTACGACAAATCAAGCATGAGTGATTCCTAATAATTTCGACCAGAAGTCCGTCATCATAGCGCCGACACCGAGGACCGCAAATCCATCAAAATCGGACCCAAACGCTGGTTCTCGCCACTTCCAATGATCGCAACTCTTTGCTACAACTCCACTTGTGGCGATACGGGCGTGTTCCCGAGTGGATCGCCTACTAACCTTGGCGGATTGGCTGTGTCTGGCTGTATAGAAAGGTGGATCGCGTCGAACCCGTGCGCGTTGAACAGGTCAATGACGAAGCAGCGGACGACGCCCGGCTGGTGGGTCTGGTGCTCGATGGTGAGGGGGATGCGTTTAACGCCCTCGTCAGGAAGCATCAGCGACAGGCTGTCGCAGTCGCCTACCGGGTTCTGGGTAATTCGGACGATGCTGCTGACATCGCGCAGGACGCCCTGCTCCGCGCGTATCGAAACCTTGGGCAGCTATCTGACCCGTATCGGTTTCGAGCGTGGATGCTGCGCATTGTCACCAATTTATCGCTCAACCGACGGCGGGCGAAGAAGGTGTCTGCGGCGGGCGAACTGGACGAGACAAGGGATTCGACCGATCAGATTCGTGCGCCGGATGGGTCCGTCTATGCCCGCCCCACCGCCCGTGAACGGACTCAGGCGGATGAGCTTGGGGAGGCTGTCCGGGCTGCGATCGCGACATTGCCCGATAAGCAAAGGTTGTCGCTGGTGTTGTCGAGTATTGAGAATGTCCCGCAAAAGGAGATCGCCGAGATTTTGAATTGCACGGTCGAACTGGTCAAATGGAATGTGTTTCAGGCGAGAAAAGCACTGAAGGAATTGCTGACCGACTATATGCCGGGCGACGGAGAGTAATGCTATGAAACCCAATAATGCAATAGAAGAACGCGACTACCTCATCAGCCAATACGTCGATGGCACGCTTGACGATGCGACGCGGGACGAGGTGCAGTCCAAAATCGCCAGCGATCCTGAATGGGAAGCTGCCCATCGGCGATGCGTCCAGGTCCATGATATTGTCTGCGAGCATGGCGTTGTGACGCCGGATGTCGATTACGACGCCATGCGTAAAAGCATCGCCATGCAGCGTCAGCGACTCGAACTGCTCATCCGCCGCAGAAAAATGGTCATACGCCTCGCGACGCCTCTGGCTGCTGCTGCTTCGATCGCGATTGTCCTGACGGTCTATCTGAACACTCCGACGAACCCTCAGAATGGCGATTCTATCGTAGGCATTGGCAACAGTCCGGTGGGTCAGGTTGAAAGCCTGACAGGCCTGGTGGAAAGCGGATGGGGGTTTCCTGTGTCTGGATCGGTGGACGCGTCTGACGTATTTGTTTCGTACGGTTCCAGCACCGTTGTCGACGATGGCGACGCAGTGGAGCGGTCCACCAGACCCGTGGTTGCATACTCGTCCACGAGCGTGCAAAAGCGTGTTTACACCTGGAATCTGTCCGATATTCGTCGCAATTGAATGCACCTGATGAACCGTCTCGAACAAACCGTATCGAATGAACCGTCTCGAAAAAACCGTGCCAATATGAGATGCATGCCATGATGAGATATTTACGAAACAAACACAAAAGAGGCATTATGAATAGAACACTGATTGGCATTGGTTTTCTGCTCAACTGTAGCGTTGCGGTGATTCTTGCCGGCGAACCGATGGATATGAACGCACTCATCCAGGAAGCCCTCGATCAACCGGTCGATTTCGAGGTCATCGACAAACCCATCCTGGAAGCGTTCCTGATCATCGCCGAGAAAACCGGCGTCCCGTTGTGGATCGACCCCGACACCATCAGGCTGCTCCCGCACGGGGAGAACACCACAATGAGCGCCCGCATGACCAACATCCCGCTCCGCGCCGGGATCGACCGCCTGCTCGACCCCATCGGGATGGAGTATCGGATCGTTGGAGGCCGGGTCGAGGTCACTGCCTGCCCTGCCATGCGACGCATCGGGCGTGCTGCCACATGGAGCGAACTTCAGACCCTCGAGTGGGCCGGTAAAACCGAGTGGGAAGCGAGCATGGCGACCACCGACGAATTCAGGCACCGATTTCAATTCATGGTTGATATGCCCGATCCGTACGAAATGCTCGTCACAGCCATGAACCGGGCGGGAGCGGGAACCGTCCACGATGTGCTCATGATCGCGTGCAAACAGCTCCAGTGGGCCTGGTACCCCACCAATGAACGAATCGCCATCATCTCAGCCAATGAGCAGGTGCTCCGCGATCTGCAGCAGCCGGTCACGATCCACGCAAATCATCAACCCATGACCGATGTGATCGCCAAGCTGTCGCGGAAGTGTGGTATCTCGATGAGCATCGAACCAGGTGCCATCGCCACCCTTCCCCCCGATGCGCGAAACCGATTCATGCTCGTACTCGAAGATGCTCCGGTAGATCGAGGCCTGCAAGCCATTCGTGCGACGGGTCTGGACTACCGATTCACTGACGGCGGTATCGAGTGGTTCAGCACCCTCCCCTCAAGAGATGACAACGGCGACCCGGTCGTAGCGATCATCGTACTTCCAGGCGACGATGGCGAAGTACAAATTCTCATCCGTGAAAGCGAACTTCCGCCAGATCTGAGAGAAACTCGCAAAGCAGTCGTTGATGAGTTCATCCGTCGAGCGCGAGAGCAGGTACCCCAATAATTCCCACGACAATAATACCCACGACGACAACAGAACCTCGATCAAACCGATTCACATTATCAGACCCGCTCAACCAGCGTAGCAACCCCCTGCCCGACGCCCACACACATGGTCGCCAGCCCGCGCTTCGCATCTGTACGGACCATCTCGTGGATCAAGGTGGTGAAGATTCTTGCCCCACTGCACCCCAACGGATGCCCCAGCGCGATAGCGCCTCCGTTTGGATTGACGCGAGCGGCGTCCAGCCCCAGCTCGCGGATACACGCGAGAGATTGCACCGCGAAGGCTTCGTTCAGCTCCACAACATCAAGGTCTGACACCTTCCAGCCTGATCGACCCAGTGCTTTTCTGGTGGATGGCACCGGTCCCAGCCCCATCGTCGCAGGATCGACCCCGGCAGAGGCGGACACTCCAACGATGCCCATCACATTAAGACCGAGTCGCCTAGCCGCCTCAATCTCGACAAGAACAATTGCGGCTGCCCCGTCGTTGATTCCGGAAGAATTACCAGCCGTCACGCTGCCATCTTTGGCGAATGCGGGGCGCAGTTTCTGAAGCTTTTCGAGCGAAGTGTCGCCGCGCGGATGCTCATCAGTATCGACGATAAGCGGGTCACCTTTTCGCTGCGGAACCTCAACGCACACCATTTCGTCTGAGAACCTCCCCGCTTCCATGGCAGCCTTGCACTTCTGCTGTGAGTCGTATGCAAACTGGTCCTGATCTTCCCGGGAGATAGCGAATTGATTGGCGACATTCTCAGCCGTTTCGCCCATGCTGAAGAGATGGTGCAGTTCGGTCAGTTTCGGATTCGTAAAGCGCCAACCGATCGTTGTATCATGCACCTCCGGCGTTCCACGCGGGAAGGGATCTGAGGATTTTCCCATGACAAAGGGCGCCCGGGTCATGCTCTCGACACCGCCAGCCACGAACACATCGCCGTGGTCCGCTTCGATCATCCGGGCTGCGAGATTGATGGCGGTGAGGCTTGACGCGCAGAGTCGGTTCAGCGTAATACCAGGGACGGTTTCAGGGAGTCCTGCCAGAAGCGAAGCCATCCTCGCGACGTTGCGATTGTCCTCACCCGCCTGATTGGCTGCCCCAAAATAGACATCTTCGATGGATTCAGGATCGATGCTCGAGCGTGAGACCGCTTCCCGAATCGCGATGGCTGCCAGGTCGTCGGGACGAACGCGCGAAAGCCCGCCCCGGTATCGTCCGATGGGTGTCCGTACTGCCGAAACCACTGCCGCTTTACGCATCACTAAATCTACTCCAAATTCACGCCCGAGCAGAGGACTGGGCATGTCCCAGACGGGAGGTCTCAAGTTCGAAATTGGACAGCGGGTGCAAACCGGTCATCATTGCAGGTGCGATTCAGGGTGTCCAGAAATGCCAGAACCCTGGCACTCCCGGTCGATTCTGCCCACGCCAGAGGTCCATTGGGATAATTCGTCCCACGCTGCATCGCGATGTCAATATCTTCCGCGCTCGCAACACCATCTTCAAGGGTCATAGCTGCCTCGTTCATGATCGTCGCGAGGATCCGCGAGAAGGCATATTTTTCGACGTCTGTTGCGACTGACAGCGTCTCCGCATCGCAGAGGGCTGCTGATTTGGCGAAAGCATTGACAGCCTCCGCGAGATCCTGCCCGGGAGCGAACGCAATAACCTCGCACGGAACCGCCACACCCGGCGGGTCGGAATCGTACTTGTAGAATCCCTGCCCAGCTTTGCGGCCGATGCAGCGTTTCTCGACGAGTTCGCCCTGGATCGGGTGCGGTTTGAGGCGGGCGGGTTGGCCGGATTGCTCGTAGACGGAGCAGGAAACGGCATAATTCACATCCAGCCCGACAAGGTCCATAAGCTGGAATGGACCCATCCGAAAGGTACCGAGGCGGATCATCGCATTGTCGATGGTAGCGATGTCAGCCACCCCTTCGCCCAGCATCCGGAGTGCTTCGAGGTAGAAACCGCGCGCGACCCTGTTGACGATGAAACCGGGCGTATCCTGAGCGCGCACGGTGACTTTACCCCATGATCTGGCTGATTCGGCGACGGCGGTGAGGGCAGATTCGCTGCTCTGGCGTGCCGCGATGATTTCGACAAGCGGCATGATGGGTGCGGGATTAAAAAAGTGCATCCCGACGACGCGCGACACGTTTCGGACAGATTTCGCTATTTCTGCCACCCGGAGCGATGAAGTGTTGGTAGCCAGGATCGCGCCCGGTCTTGTCGCCTGCTCCAGAGCAGAGAAAACTTTTCGCTTGACGTCCATATCTTCGACCACCGCTTCGATCGCGAGATCAACCTCCGGCAGTGCAACGATGGTGGTGCCCGTCTGGATTCTGGCGATGATCGCGTCACGTTCCTCAGTGGTGATTCTGCCTTTTTGGGCGGATCGAGCGAGGCGGTCGGCGATTTCCTTGTATCCGCGCGTGACAGATTCGGTCGTAACATCGATCAGGTGGACGTTGCAGCCATGTACGGCAGCCAGCTGGGCAATACCAGCACCCATCGTCCCGGCTCCGATCACTGCGACGGTTGATATGGTTTCCACGGGGTCTCCTTGGGTCGGGGTGTTTCGGTTCAACAACGCAGCATAGCACGCAGTTCCTGACCTGCCAGCCCCGGAAACCGCAAGCCTCGTGATTGTTACATGTTGCGGGTTGGCGAGTTGGGTTTGTGCGGTTAGGATCAACGGACGCGGTATCCCGCGTGGGCGATTAGCTCAGTTGGCTAGAGCACCTCTTTTACACGGAGGGGGTCGGGGGTTCAAGTCCCTCATCGCCCAGTTACTGCTTCGCAAAGCAACCGCGAGGAGCCAAAAACGGACCGTGTCACCGCTGAAAATATTTTGGCTAAGCTCTGCGGTCTGCGCTTCGATCATTTGCGCGCTGTCCCTGGTCTGGCCGGCAGCCCTCTGGCTGTTCGTCATCATCGGACCTCTGATCCTTCTCGGGATCTACGACAGTTCCCAACGTTCCCATGCTGTGATCCGCAACTTTCCAGTGATCGGTCGTGCGCGGTACTGGATGGAAACGGTTCGACCGGAAATTCAGCAGTACTTTGTCGAATCCGACACCTCCGGACGCCCTTTCAGTCGCGAACTGCGTAGTGTGATCTATCAGCGTGCGAAAATCGCCACAGACACGCGCCCATTCGGCACCATCCGCGACCTGCACGAGGTGGGCAGCGAATGGATCGCTCACTCGCTCAGACCAATACATCAAAAAACAGACGGACCAGCATCCCAGCAGGAACCACGCGTCATGATCGGCGAGGGAAGCTGTGACCAACCCTACGCAGCCTCGATGCTGAACATCTCTGCCATGAGTTTTGGTTCGCTCAGCAAGAATGCCATTTTGGCGCTGAATGGTGGCGCGAAACTCGGCGGCTTCGCCCACAATACCGGCGAAGGCGGTATCAGCCCCTATCATCTCGAATGCGGCGGAGATCTGATCTGGCAGATCGGGACAGGATACTTCGGTTGCCGCACCACGGATGGGACGTTCGATCCTGACAGGTTCTCCGAAAAAGCGAAAACCAAATCGGTCAGAATGATCGAAATCAAGCTGTCGCAGGGCGCAAAACCCGGACATGGGGGCATCCTACCCGGTTCCAAGGTGACCCCCGAAATCGCCGAAATCCGAGGCGTTCCAGTGGGACTGGACGTCAATTCACCCCCCTCACACAACGCATTCTCCAATCCAAAGGGACTTCTCGATTTTCTCGTACAACTACGCGATTTATCCGGCGGAAAACCGGTCGGCTTCAAGCTCTGTATCGGACTCCCCAGCGAGTTTCTCAGCATCTGCAAAGCCATGGTCGAAACCGGCATCGTCCCCGACTTCATCACCATTGACGGTTCAGAGGGGGGGACTGGTGCTGCACCGATGGAATTCTCCAATTCGATCGGCATGCCCCTCACCGATGGGCTTCTCTTCGCGCACAACGCATTGCTCGGCTGTAACCTTCGCGACAAAATCCGCGTGATATGCAGTGGTAAGATCGTGACCGGATTCAACATGATCCAGCGGATGGCGATTGGTGCGGACCTATGCAACTCCGCCCGGGCCATGATGTTCACACTCGGATGCATCCAGGCGCTCAAGTGCAACTCCAATCATTGTCCGGTCGGCGTCGCCACACAAGACCCTGACCTCATCCGTGGCCTCGATGTATCCAGCAAAAAGCACCGCGTCCACAATTACCACCGAAAAACAGTCGAAAGCTTCCTCGATATACTCGGTGCAGCGGGTTTATCCCACTCAGACGAATTGCAACCGCAACACATCCACCGACGTGTAAGCCCGACGGAAGTTCTGGACTACGGTCGCATCTATCAATACCTGACGCCCGGCGTATTATTGTCGAAAACAGACGTATTATTGCCGAAAACAGGTCGCACCAATGGGTTCTTTTCGGACGCATGGGAGCTCGCCAGTGCGGAGCGTTTCTAACGAGATTGCTACCATGTATCAGGAGTTGCACAAATCATGACAAATGTGGACCAATTTGAGAGCATGTTCCGCTCCGCCTCGCGAGAGGTTTTTCAGCACGAACGGGTCAACATCGAATCGATCCTGGTCGTGACCGATCGCGATGAGAAAAACGCCAGACTCTTCGGCGACCAGATCCGTCAGTTTCTAGCATTCATCAACGCAGACGAAAAAGTGCACTGGCGCGATGTCAACGGTTCAGAGTTCCAAACCGCGGGCGAGCTGCTGGAACTGGTAGACACCGCGAAACCAGACCTCATTTGCACCTACCGAAACCTGCACAGCAGCGCCTGGAAATGGCCCTACAGCCTGGGCACACATGTGGACCTTCTAACCCAGCACACAGGCATTCCGGTCATGCTCCTGCCACACCCGGATGCGAAGCAATCCACCAAACCAAAGCCCACGGAACCACAATCCACCGAACCACAATCCACCGGACCACGATCCACCGGACCACAATCCGAAAATCGACGAATCGAAAACTCCGACAAAGTGATGGCCATCGCAGACCACATCACAGGAGACCATCGACTCGTCAATTACGCAGCACAGTTCACAGAGAACGGCGGAACGCTCTGGCTGACCCATATAGAGGACCAATCCACCTTCGATCGCTACATAGACGTCATCTCCAAAATTCCGTCCATCGACACAGACGAGGCGAGGGAGGCTGTCCGCGGGCAGCTTCTCAAGGAACCGCAGGATTACATCGATGGCTGCATCGAGGTCCTGCAAAAATCCGTCGCTCATGCCAGGGTCGAACATCTCGTGACGTTCGGTCAGCATCTCCCAGAATACAAGCGGTTGATCGAGCAGCACGAGATCGACCTGCTCGTCATGAACACCAAAGACGAAGACCAGCTCGCCATGCGCGGAATCGCCTACGCACTGGCTGTAGAACTACGCCACATTCCGCTCCTCATGCTCTAAACACTGGTATATGAAAGGCTGATCTACGAAATGAACTGTATGCTGCTATCAACCGGAAATGTGCTCGCCGAGACCAGCGTACCCTTGTGGATGACGCTCATCTTCTCGGCCGTACTCGTCGGGCTGATCCTCTGCCTCGCACTGGAAGAAAAAATTCACGCGAAAAAATCAATCATCGCAGGGGCGTTCGCACTCTCAAGCCTCTTCCTCGCAAACGCCTTCCAGCTCTACGAATACATCGACCACAAATTCCTCATCATGCTTCCACCATTCGATTCCGCAAACGGACACACCATCGAACTCCCCGTCTACATACCAGCCATCGACTGGGGCGTCATATCCCTCATTTTCGGTGCAAGCCTCTTCATAGACATCACATCAAAATCAGGACTCTTCACATGGATCGCCATCAAGCTCACAAAGGCATCCAAAGGAGACCCACGACGACTGCTCTGGTTCTACGGACTCATGACCGTCGTATTCTCAGCAGTACTCAACAACGTCACTGCCATGATTATCGTCGGGGCTTTGACCGGAGTATCACTCAAAAAACTCGGCAGAGTCAATCTGATGCTCGGATTCCTCCTCATAGAAGGATTGCTCACAAACATCGGAGGCCTGCTCACGCTCATCAGCTCGGTCCCCAACATCATCGTCGGTAACGCAGCAGGAATCAGCTTCGCAACATTCTTCATCAAATCCGCACCATTCGTTTTCGTCGCAACAATCGCAACAATCATGCTCGGGGCAAAGCTGTTTCGCATCACAAAGCTGGGCACCGCAGAAGAAAGAAGCGAAGCAGAACTGCTCGTCAGCGGATTCGACGAAAACGATGGCATCGAGAGCAATGGGTTCTTCTGGTTCAGCGCAGTCATCCTGCTCCTCTTCATCGTCACCATCGCCACAACCTCAGTCCTCCCAGTCATCCAGGACCTGGGCATGAGCTATGTAGCACTCGCATTCGCAGCCATCATGCTCGTACGATACAAATCGAGCGTCGACCAGTTCTACCGCGCACTCGACTGGGATCTGCTGGGATTTTTTGCAGCACTCTTCATCGTCATCAACGTCATGGAACACGCACTCGTTCTCGATCTCATCGGCGAAGGACTCTCACACATCATAGGCCTCAACGACTCGATCGGACTCGGGGCAGGAACCGGGGCGATCCTGATATCGTCTGCAGCATTCAGCTCGGTCACAGACAACATCCCACTCTCAGCCATGCTGGCGAAAATACTTCAAGCTCAAGGAACAGCCTCCACCGATCCGCTCTGGTGGTCGGTCGTATTCGGATCAAACCTCGGTGGAAATCTGACGCCGATCGGCTCAGCCTCAACACTCGTGGCAGTCACCATCATTCACAAAAACAACCTGTCGATGTCATTCGCACGATTCGTCAAACTCGCCATACCATTCGCACTGATGCAGATCGCACTCGCCACTGCCTATGTACTCCTGTTCCTCCGATAACACCAACCAGCCGCCACCCAGGCAAACAACCATCACCCGGAAAGCAACCATCACCAAAGCGGGAACCGTCGACGCATAACTACACAAGAAGATGGTGGACAGGCTTGGCGTTCTTGTCCTGAACGACACGGATGGGGCGACCATCGGGAGCAAAATTCATCTCTGTCGATTCAATATCAAGGCAATGACACAAGGTGGCGTGCAACCTGCCGACGGGGCAGGGGTCTTTCGCGACCTCTTCTCCACCGGGCGTGCTTTCACCAAAAACGCGACCACCCTGAATACCGCCACCAGCCAGCATGGCACTCCAGACACGTGGATAGTGGTCCCTGCCCTGGTTCGCATTGATCTCAGGCGTCCGCCCAAATTCGCTGCACAGCAGGACAAGCGTGCTGTCGAGAAGTGACTGCTTACGAAGATCGGCGATCAGAGCGCTCACACCCTGATCCATTTCCCGGCTGAGTCGCTTGATCGTCTCGAAATTGTCACTGTGCGTATCCCATCCGGGCAGCGACACTTCGACAAAACGAACCTTCGCCTGAACAAGACGCCGAGCAAGCAGACACCCCTGACCGAAATACGTCACACCATACATCTCGCGCGTCGCCTGGGCTTCGAGCGAAAGATTGAAGGCCTCGACGCTCTTACTTCGCATCATATCGTACGCAGACTGATAGTGGTCTGCATACGCCTCGATAACAGCAGACCCTCGATATTGCTTGCGGAACGATTCATCAAACTTGTTCAGAAGTGCAAGACGACCCTGGAACCGACCGGCATCCACGGAGTCGTGATATCCGAGATTCTCAGCCGGGTTGTTCGAATCAGGAATATGAAAGGGAGCGAAACGACTGCCAAGATAACCCGCCGGCCAGGTCAATCCACCGATGGTAACATAGGGAGGCAGATTGGGATCAACACGACCCTTCATCTTGGTGACAACGGACCCGAGCGAGGCATGTTGAAAACCCCCGGTGGGTTGATAACCGGTGTGCAGGAGGTAAGTAGCACGCTCGTGACTACCCTCGCTCGAGGTAAGAGAACGAATGAGCGAAATATCGCGAAACGACCGCGCGATGAGCGGCAGATGCTCGCTGATCTTAATATCCTTGACAGCCGTAGGAATAGCAGAAAACGGCCCGCCCGTACCGACACCCGGCTTCGGATCCCACGTGTCGATATGACTCTGGCCACCGCGCATCCACAGCAGAATCACGCTACGAGCTTTGGCACGAGGACCGGGCGACGCGAACAGAATCCTCGCATCCAGAAGCCCGAGGAAACCACCAGCCCCAAGCGCCAGACCAGAGGATATGAACCGCCGCCGACTCAACGCATGATATTCGCTGCATCCATCGTCGTTCATCTCTGGCATCATAACGCAAAACGCAGCACACGGGCAATTATTGCATCCACGAAAAAACACCAGCGAAAGCACCCCACCCACGCCACATAGCGCCACACCTCCATCACATGGGCGCCTCTCCTCTACAACTTGGGTGGCGTGTGCCCCACCTCTTCAGAGGTGGGGAACCCGAAGATAAACCAAACAATCCCACAACACCGCACAAATCAATTGCGAAACGCCAAGCACTCAAAGCACACTCATCGATTGCGCAACCCACGGCGTTGCACCTCCACGATAAATCGACCAGTCGCCGCCTGTTTTCGATTGTACCCGTCCCGAGGCCATTGGAAAAATTTCATCCCCAGAAGATCAGCTTCACCCTCCAGAATCGTGCGATGATGGCGAAGCTCCACCCAGAATGTAAGCTCTTTATCGTCGTCGGGCAGAACAAAAGAGGCGAAATACTGCTTGCCATAGGCATATTCCTGACGCTCCTCTCTGTCGACCTTGATGAGAAGTCCACCCCGAGAGAGATTAACCATACGACCTGTGAACCGGGACGCATCGATGGAACTTGCATTCGGAGCCAACCGACCGGCTACATGGACGGAAACCACGATCGTATCGAAACAGACTGTAGACGCCCGATAATCGTTCCGGCGCTGACCGTCAATGATCTTCACCGGTCGCGTAAGTGTCAGTCCCCGAACACGAACATTTTCATTGAGTTCGATTTTGCAGGAGGGATCGACAACTTCCGTCTCAAATCGCAACCGTACCCCATTCACAAGCGTGTTGACCGATATACGCTGCCCCTTGCGAAAGTGGATCTTCTTTCCAATCGACTGGGGCTTGTCCAGATACAGAACATTCTCGTCCATACCCAGCAGCCTGGTCCGGGCAACAGTAAGCTCGTCTCGCCTGCTGATATGATGAAGCTCGACCGATGCGTTCCGAGCACACAGGTCATCAAGTACGACATCGGTTTTGTTGTCGGCAGTCTTCGAGGTCAAATAGGTCCCGATCCGAAACGGTTACGAGCGGCTCCACTGGTGCGGTTATGCTGGTGCGGCACCACTGATGCGGCACCACTGATGCGGCCACGCTGGTATTGTCTTTGCCCGCATTTTACGTCGGTACAATCAGGAGAATACTTCATGGCGTTGTCAGGGCGAGTACGTTATGGGTCTCGGATGAAACGCCGGCAGGAAGCGCCTTATCGGGTCAGAACAGCCACCGGCCACATGGAAGGCCAGGTACATGATCCGCGACAAGCCAAGGACTTATCGGGCCAGAACAGCCGTCGGCCACATCGAAGGATCGATGTGCCAGTTCAGGTCATCCCCCACCGTAAGATACTGCTGACCATGATCGCGATCTTCGAGCATGTAGTAGAACCCGATCCGAGGGTGCTGATCGGGGTCAAAACCCGCCAGACAGTCCGTCGGGATGTGGGCTTCGAGGGAGTACTTCTTCTGAGATACATCAGCCGCCACACGAACGATCGAACCCGCCGACAAGTGTTCCTGCCCAACCCCAGCCGAGTATCCCTGCCCAACCCCAGCGAAGTGTTCCTGCCCAGCCCCGCGTTTTACCGACCCCGTGCTGGCAGAATCCTGCCCCACCCCGCGTTTTACCGGACCTGATCTGGCGTAATCCTTACTCATCCCTGCTACGCTCAGGAGCGATTCTGAGGCAAAAAGTGGGGCATGTTCCCTAGCGCGGTGAATCTTCACCGATCCCCCAACAGCCTCCCCCCCCGATTTTCCGCCGCCGAGGGGCATGAAAAAGAACTGCTGACAGTAGCGCGAGGCGCGTTTGTTGCGGCGAGAATCGCGCATATCTACGCAAAAACGCAGGTTATCGCCCTTCCAGTAGGTTTTCGGGTCACACTTTAATGGCGTTCGCTTGCCCTCGATGCGGCAGGCGATGTATAGGCCCTGGTCGTTCCAGCAGGACCAGACGTCGGCGAATGGTGAAGCGTCCTCAAGGGTCATGAGGGGGGGCAGGACTTCGTTATCGGACCATCCAGTGAGTTTTCCGTCGATTCTGGGCGGTGTTTTTCGATAGGCCAATGGGAATTCGAAGTCGAAAAGGAGGCGATTTGGGATGAGTTGCGTCATGGCGAAATCCGAAAAGTTTATAATTCTGTATAGAAAACTATAAATCTGTCTAGTATTTGAAAATCTACGCTACCTCTTCGCGGTCGTGTTCTGATGCTTCATCGTCCGATGTTTTGTCGGCTGTGGCGGTGAGGATTGCCGCTAGTTGCTCGGTGTCGTTTTGTGTCAGAGATTTCAGACGAAAATCTACATAGTCTTTTGTGACGAGGGATCGAATTCTGACGTCGTCGCCGAGGCGATTGACCTGTAGCGGCGTAAAGTGATTCTTTAGCACGGCGATTTCGATACGCAGGCCATACCCCATGTTGGTGACGATCTTGCCGATTCCGATCTTCGGCGATCCACGTTTCAAGCCCACGCCGACCTTGCCGGTCCAGTCGAATGTGATGTCGGGGGCGAGCCTGGAGAGTCTGCCAATGAACTCAAGAAGCAGTTGCGGTTTCCACTCGATGATGTGGTTGGCGTTGATGCTCTTTTGCGAGAGGTGCCATTTCCGGCCGTCTGCTTTCCAGGGCTGCCCTTTGACGGGGTCGGACTGGTGTCCTTTTACCATGTGGAGGTATGCGTCGGCTGCTTTGTGGAGGAAGTCGCGGAAGTCCTTTTTGTTCACGTCCTCGAAGTCGCGGAGGAGGATGCGGATGTCGTCGTATTCGCGACCGGCTGCCCGGAGTTTTACGCGTGGTTGTGATCCGTAGATTTTGAGATCTTCTCGTTTGTCGAGCGTCTTGACCTTGAGCGCTTTGACGACGGTTTTGTTGTCGAAGTGTCGGGCGGGGGTGCGTAGACTTATGTCCAGCAGGTCTGATCCGCCGGTTCTGAAATGTGCGAACCACATGGGAGAGAGTGTTTTTGGGGCGCGGATTTCGACGCGTGCGCGGTCGTTCCAGTCAGTGGCTGCGAAGTCGCCGAGGTCTTCGATGGTGTCGACCAGCCATTCGAGGACGCCGGAATCCCATGCGATTTTTTGGCCTTTGCGATCGACGCGGCCTTCGGTGTGCCACTTGCGACCGTCGAGGTCCCAGGGCATTTTGGTGGAGACGCCTGCGTCGTCGAGGCGGATGGGTTTTGCGATTTCCTTTTCGATTGTTTTTTGTCGCTGCGGGTCGAAGGTTTCGCGGTCTGCGTGTGGGCCTTCTGCCAGGATGGGTTTGAGGGCTGCTCCGGTGTGTGATGGTTTGCAGGAGGCGACGGTTTCCGGGGTTCCGGTTGCGAGGACAAGTCCGCCGTCTGCTCCTGCTTCCGGGCCCATGTCTATGACCCAGTCGGCGGTTTTGATGACGTCGAGGTTGTGTTCGATGCAGATGACGGTGTTGCCGAGGTCGACGAGTCGGTGGAGGACGTTGAGGAGTTTCCTGAGGTCGTCGAAGTGGAGTCCTGTGGTCGGTTCGTCCAGTATGTATAGTGTTTTTCCGGTTTGTGGTCTTCCGAGCTCTCCTGCGAGTTTGACGCGTTGTGCTTCTCCGCCGGAGAGTGTTGGTGCGGACTGACCGAGCTGGACGTATCCGAGGCCTACGTCTTCGAGCATTTCGAGCATGCGGTGTATTTTCGGGATTGGCTCGAAATGTCGTCGTGCGTCGCTGACGCGTGATCGAAGGACGTCGGCGATGGACTGGCCTTTGAATTTGACGTCGAGGGTGTCTGCGATGTATCGCGTTCCGCCGCAGGATTCGCACTGGATCCAGACGTCTGGGAGGAAGTGCATTTCTATGCACTGTTGGCCCATGCCGGAGCAGGCTTCGCAGCGTCCGCCGGGTCTGTTGAAGCTGAATCGGTTGATGGTGTATCCCCGGACCTTTGCGTCCGGGAGTTTTGCGTAGAGTTCTCGGACGAGGTCGAAGAGGCCTGTGTAGGTTGCGGGGTTGCTTGATGGGCTGTTGCCGATGGGTGACTGGTCGACGTTGATGACTTTGTCGATGTTTTCGCCGCCGATGATGCGTTCGTGTCCGCCGGCGATGGTGCGTGCTCTGTGTAGGCTTGCTGCGAGGGATGCGTAGAGGGTGTCGGTGATGAGTGAGCTTTTTCCGCTGCCTGAGACGCCTGTGACTGCGATGAATCGACTGAGCGGGAATGCGACGTCGATCTCGCGGAGGTTGTGGTGTCGGGCGCCTTTGATGATGAGCGATTTTTCGGACGGCCAATCGGTGGTGTCGGATGAAACTTCCCGCCGATTTGTGGGGACGGGGATTGCCTCCCTGCCGGAGAGGTATCGTCCGGTGAGGGATGCACGCTTTGTGCGTAGTGTTTTCGGGGTTGCCACGGCTGTGATTTCGCCACCTTCGATGCCGCTGCCTGGTCCGAAGTCGAAGACGTTGTCTGCTCCGTCGATGAGTTCGCGGTCGTGTTCTACGACGATCAAGGTGTTGCCGAGGTCGCGGAGCCTGTTGATTGCGTTGAGGAGGCGGTGGGTGTCTCGTGGGTGGAGGCCTATGGTTGGTTCGTCGAGGATGTATAGGACGCCGGTGAGTCCGCTGCCGATTTGTGATGCGAGGCGGATGCGTTGTGATTCTCCGCCTGAGAGGGTTGGGGCTGATCGGTGGAGGGTGATGTAATGCAGTCCGACGTCGACGAGGAATTTGAGTCGGGATGTGATTTCGTTGAGGAGTTCGCCGGCGATGCGTCGCTGTCGGGTATCGAGCTTGAGTTTTTTGAAGAAGGACAGTGCGTCGATCAATGGGAGCTGGCAGACGACTTCGATCGGTTTTGTGCAGAGGGTGACGTGTCGGGATTCTTTTCTGAGTCGTGATCCTGCGCATGCGTCGCATGGTATGTCGGTGACGAGTTCTTCGAGGAGTTTTCGGTAATGCCAGCTTGAGCGTGTTGCGCGGTCGATTGCGGGGAAGAAGCCGTTCCAGCGGAATCGCAGTCCTTTCCAGTGGTTGTGATCGGTGACATCGGACATATCCGGTTCGATCCATTCTTCGCCGCAGCCCTGGAGGATGGTGAGCTGGTGTGATTCGCTCAGTTCGCACCATGGGGTGTCTGCGTCGAAGCCGATGTGTCTGGCGATGGCGTGCATTGCGGCTGTCTGGGAGGGGTTTTCCCGGGTGTGGTCCCAGCCGGTTAGAGCGCCGTCGAGGATGGATCGGTTGGGGTGGCGGACGATGGCGGCGGGACTTGCTCCCTTCTGGACGCCGAGTCCTTCGCAACTTGGACACCAGCCCATGCGTGCGTTGAATGTGAAGTGGTGCGGGGTTAGTTCGTCGAAGCTGCGTCCGCACTTTTCACAGGCATTTAGCTGGGAAAAACGGAGGTCGGTGTTTTTTGTTCTGGATTTTTTTGAGGTTTTTTCTTCGACGACCTGGACCGTGATCGTTCCCATGCCGAGGGCCAATGCCTGCTCGACGCTGTCGTTGACGCGTGAACGCTGCTTTGATTTGACGACGATTCTATCGACCACGAGTTCGACGACATGTCGCCGCCGGGTGTCGAGCTTTGGTGCGTCGTCGAGAGCGTGGACCTCGCCATCTACGCGGATGCGGGCGAAGCCGTTGGCGCGTTAGCGTTCGAAGAGGTGTGGCCAATCTTCATGGGTTGCGCGCTGGACTGGTGCGAGGATTAAGACTTTCGTTCCCTCGCCGAGTTTGAGGATGCGCGTGACGATTTCCTCGCTTGTCTGCGAGCCGGTGGGGATGTTGCACTTTGGGCAGTGGGGGATGCCGATGCGTGCCCATAGGACGCGCATGTAGTCGTAGATTTCTGTGACCGTGCCGACGGTTGAGCGTGGTGTTCTGCTGGCGGATTTCTGTTCGATTGCGATGGCGGGTGATAGGCCATGGACGTGTTCGACGCGTGGTTTCTGGACCTGGCCGAGGAACTGTCGTGCGTATGCGCTGAGTGATTCGACGTAGCGTCGCTGTCCTTCGGCGTAGATTGTGTCGATGGCGAGGCTGGTTTTTCCGCTTCCGGATGGTCCGCAGAAGATGTTTGTTTTTCCGCGTGGGATGGTTGCGTTGATGCTCTTGAGGTTGTGCTGTGCTGCTCCGACGACGGTGATGGCGTCTAATCGACTGCTGGATTTCTCGTGCGTTTTATCGGTGCTTCTTTGCCTTGCGATGGTCGATTGTGAATCTGGTCGCGTGATTCCGAGGACGTCTGCCAAGGCTGCTCCGGTGTGGCTGAGTTTTGCGGTTGCGACGTCTTCCGGGGTTCCTTCTGCCATGATTCGTCCGCCGCCTGCACCGCCTTCCGGGCCGAGATCTATGACCCAGTCTGCGGTTTTGATGACGTCCATGTTGTGCTCGATGACGATGACGGAGTTTCCGGAATCTACGAATCCGTGGAGGACTGTGAGGAGTCTTTTGATGTCGTCGAAGTGGAGGCCTGTGGTGGGTTCGTCCAGTAGATATAGTGTTTTTCCGGTGGCTCGTTTGACGAGTTCTTTGGCGAGTTTTACGCGTTGTGCTTCTCCGCCGGAGAGCGTTGTTGAGGATTGGCCGAGCTTGAGGTAGTCGAGTCCGACGTCGTGGAGGGTTTTGAGCATGTGTGCGATTTTTGGGACGTTTTCGAAATAGATGAGTGCTTCGCCGACGTCCATATCGAGTACGTCTGAGATGCTTTTTCCTTTGAAGAGGATTTGTAAGGTTTCGCGGCTGAAGCGTTTTCCCTGACAGGCTGAGCATGATACCCAGATGTCTGCGAGGAAGTCCATTTCGATTTTGTTTGCCCCGTTGCCCTCGCATGCTTCGCAGCGTCCGCCGCCTTTGATGCCGGTTGGGACGTTGAAGCTGAAGCGTCCGGGTTTGTAGCCTCGGACTTTGGCGTCTGGTGATTTTGTGTACAGCTCGCGGATGAGGTCGAAGACTTTGATGTATGTGGCGGGGTTGGATCTGGGGGTGCGGCCGATGGGTGACTGGTCGATGTCGACGATTTTGTCGAGGTGCTCCTTGCCGTCGATCGCGTCGTGCAGGCCGGGGCGGACCTTTTCTGCACCGTTGAGGTCACACGAAAGCTGCTCGCGAAGGATGTCGTTGACGAGTGAGCTTTTTCCGCTTCCGGAGACGCCTGTGATGCAGACGAAGCGGGCTAGTGGGATGGCGAAATCTATGTTTTTTAAGTTGTTCTGCCGGGCACCGCGGACGGTCAACCAGCGCACACCATTCGCCTCAGTTGTGGGCGTCTTGGAGGACGATGGCTTATGAGATCGTTTTGGGGCTTTGCTCACGACTTCATATTTCCTCGGTTTTGAAAATATGCTGGAAGATAATGAAATTTCAACTCACGCCCTCCAAGTCAGGGTCATTATTGAATTCGTGAGGGCCTTTGCCGATTGTGTTTTCAATCCGCCATTCTAATTTGACCTTTAGGTCCGCATGATCCTTCCAGCGTATTTGGTTGAATCCTGAAAGGTCAAAATGTGGCTTTACCCCTTCCTTGACAAGCAGAATTACAGCTTTTTTCAAACCGTGTGCAAATCCAGCTTCGTAGTAAGCTCCAAGGTTATTGTCACTCAAATCAGCGATGACGAATGGAGCAGCGTGAATCATGGAGAGTATCTTGTCGATTACTGAATCGTTGTACTCGGGACTATCCGATCGCTCTGCTCGCCATCCCACTCTTTGGCAAGCGAATTTTATCACTTCTTCAAACAGGATATTCAATTCAGATCGCTTTTTATCTTTCCCAAACGCCATCGCTACAAACGCCGGATTGTTTCTGCTCCCGCTTGTCCTCTCAATTTCATCAAACCGTAGCCAACCATTCGGCGTCAGGTTAAGGCGATAGTTGATTACACCTAGGTATGGCTGTTCGAAGTCTATCAACCCGTCAAGGTGCAGTGCTTTAAGATAATACAACAGTTCTTTCTCATCGGTTGTAAAAAACAGGAATTGGTTGTGGCGAGGTGGTATGAATACCACTTCGTACCCTGGGCTTGGTGACAGGCGGCAAATATTCATGAAACACCGCTCTAGCGTTGCGCCAAAGTTCGCGGGCCAACCCTCTAACAACTCATCATAATTCATCAGTGTATATTGGTCATCGTCCTCAATTTTGAGAGATGAGTCGCAAAAAAGGACCGGTGGGAGTTTTCTCAACCTGCGCTCAAATAACAGAGCTCCTATCTTCCTCCTTACAACATAGTTGCTCCTGTCATTCTTGGTGAACATAAGCGTCCGATCCTCAATGGTTCGAGCATATGTTCCACAGTCACAATTTTGGTAAATGGAACAACCCCGCTTATTTTCAACTTGGATGTTGCACTCATTTCCACAAAACGCACATTCAACTGACCCTGATCTGTTCATTTCAAACGCCCCCTTCGTTTCGCAATTGGGTTAAGTCGTCGGTGATGGTTAGTGCGCTTGCCTGCTGGAGCATGTATTTCCAGTCCAGCTTTGCCTGCATCACGCTCACGACGCCCAGCGCGTCGTTCCACTGTTTTGTGGACTGAGAACCCCTTCGCCAGAGCAATTTCATCAGGATGACGTCCTCGGCGGTCACGAACCAGAACTCTGGCTGACTGTCGCCTATGGGTTTCTGCACGCGACGTCGCAGGACGCTTTGCAGGTAGGAATCGCTTCCCACAAAGGATAAATCGACCTTCAAGCCCTGACGGTTGTCCACGACATTGGCCATGGTCTGATTTCGAGCTGCGGCGGCGAGCATGTCGTCCGGGGCGTAAAATCTTGGGGATAGCAGGGGCGATAACCGAGTCGCCATCTCCGGCGTGGCGGTCAGGATCAGATCTGCATCGACGGTTGAGTGAACCTCGCCGTGCAAACTGCTGGCGACTGATCCGGTGACAGCGTAGACGATTCCCAGCTTCTCCAGCGCGTCAGCTACCTCCTTCAGCGTATCTATCAGTGCATCATCCATCTGCACACCTTTCATTGCTTCGTCGCCCTGCGCCTTCATACGCAGCGCCCGATCGACGGCTTGCCGCAGGAGATCACCATTGCGAACCGATCCCCGCGCCTGCGTCAGGAACACCTGCATTCGCCGGTCACGGTTCGCGGCTGCCTGTATGTCTCCCGCACATTCCATCGCCTGCCTCACCGGACTACGCGTCGGCGTTTTGGGATTTCAATTGACTCTTTACCGCTCAGGTATCGGCCTGTGACTGATCGTTTGGCGGTTTTGATCTCTGCGAGCGTGCCTCTGGCGACGACGTGGCCACCACGGACGCCGGGGCCTGGGCCGAAATCCACGATTTCGTCGGCTGCCCGCATCGTTTCCTCGTCATGCTCCACGACGACGACCGTGTTGCCCATGTCACGCAGGCGTTTGAGGGAATCCAGGAGGCGTTGGTTGTCGCGGGCGTGGAGGCCTATGCTTGGTTCGTCGAGGATGTAGAGGACGCCGACCAGCCCGGAGCCAATCTGCGAGGCGAGGCGAATCCGCTGGGATTCACCGCCCGATAAGGTTGGGGCTGTCCGGTCGAGCGAGAGGTAGTGGAGACCGACGTCGTTGAGGAATGATAATCGGTTGCGGATTTCCTTGAGGGCTTCCTCGGCGATGATGCGCTGCGTTTTGGTCAGTTCTATGGCTGCGAAGAACTCTGATGCTTCACCGATCGAGATGGCCAACACTTCCGGGAGAGTCCGCCCGCCGAGTATGACCGCCTGCGCCTGTTTGTTGATCCGCAAACCGCCGCAATCCGCACAGTCGGTCTTTCTCATGTATTTTTCGTAGTAGGCACGGACCATGGTGGAGCCTGCCTTGCGGTATTTGTCGTGCAACTCTGCCACGACGCCCGCGAAGGTGTCTCCGTGTCGCCACAGGCCTCCGGACCATCGCCATTCGAAGGTGATGTGCCGGTCGCCCGTTCCATAGAGGAGGGCTTGCTGCGCTTCGTCGGTGAGGTCTTTCCATGGGGTGCGGAGGTCGAAATCGAGGGCTTTTGCGACCCCTTGATAAATGTGCTTCCGCCACTTTCCGATTTTCGTCCGCATGGGTTCGATGGCGAGGTTCATGAAGGATTTTCGCGGGTGGGTTATCATCAAGTTCGGATCAAAATCGAACCGGGTTCCCATTCCATCGCACGAAAGACACATCCCGGAGGGCGAGTTGAAACTGAACATCTGTGGCGAGGGGGGTTCAAAACTCTTGTTGCACTGTACGCAGGCGTAGTGACTGGAGAGGAGGAGATCGCCCTGCTGCTTACCAGCCCGCGATGCTGTGGTTCTGCGGTCCTTGCCGGTTGGAGTCTTGCCGGTTGGAGTCTTGCCGGTTTCAGGCTTGCCGGTTGGAGTCTTGCCGGTTGGAGTCTTGCCGGTTTCAGGCTTGCCGCTGCCCCCCTTTTTGCCCTCATCTGTATCCGCGATGTGGACGATCACCGTTCCATCGCCGAGGTTCAGCGCCATCTCAACGGCTTCTGTCAGTCGACTCCGCACGCCGGGTTTGAGCGTGATTCGATCCACGACGATTTCGATGTTGTGACGGATGTGCCGCCCCAACTGGGCATCCTCGGAGAGCAACATGACGCGACCATCCACCCGCGCTCGCGCGAAACCGCGTCCGAGCATCTCCTCGAATAAATCGCGATGCTCGCCCTTCTGCTGTCGGATGACGGGGGCGAGCATGAGGAGGGATGCCCCATCGCCGATTGCGAGTATCTGGGCGACGATCTGTTCGCGCGTCTGTGCGCTAATCGGTTTTCCACACTCGGTGCAATGCTGCACGCCGACGCGTGCATAGAGGACGCGCAGGAAATCGTGTAATTGTGTCACCGTGGCGACCGTGCTGCGCGGGTTCCAGCCGGTGGATTTCTGCTGAATGGAGATGGTGGGACTGAGGCCGGTGATGAGGTCTACGTCTGGCTTGGTCATCTGCCCCATGAACTGGCGGGCGTAGGAACTGAGCGATTCGATGTAGCGTCGCTGCCCTTCTGCGTGCAGTGTATCGAACGCGAAGCTGCTTTTGCCGCTGCCCGAGACGCCGGTGAGACAGATCAGCCTGTTGCGCGGAAGACGGACGTTGACGCTGCGGAGGTTATGGACACGTGCGCCCTTGACGACAATTTCCTCGGGTTCCATGAATCGCCTCCGACCAGACCATTCTCTCTGGAATCGAATGTCTTCCCATTCAATGGTCCGCACAGCGGACCCTACAGTCTTCCCGTTTCGATGGTCCGTACCGTGGACCCTACCGGGTTTTCAGAGATCGGTGTTTCTTGTCGAAACCCACCTGCACTACGCGCCAGAATCCTTTTTCCTTCACCAGGCGAAACTGGGCTACTGCCATTGCCTTCGCGTCCCCTGAAGGGTCGGCCAATGCGATTTTGACCACACACGCCTCCGGACCCTGGTCGGCGGATGTGCCCGATGGTCGGCGGATGAGACGGGTGCGTGCGTCCTCCCATGTTTTCGGAAAATCATCGACATAGTATCCCAAGGTCGGAGCCCATCGCCAGACGATATCCTCTACGGATCGATCCCGCTGGGCGACCGTCGTTTCGCGGTCTCGCTTTCCCCGGACATCCTGCTTATGGATCTGATCGGGCGCGGACAAATTCATGGTCCGCTTAAACGCGTCTTCCCTGGCTGAGACGTCCTTGCCTGCTTTCACGTCGTCGTGGATGGTGACCAACAGTGCATAGACGACCATTCCGGGGGAGGCCTGCTCGTCGAGGGTCAACCCGGCGTCGCGTACCACGCCCACTTCGACATGATGCACCCGTTCTCGCAATTTCCGGGTCTCATCGCCGTCGCACCCTTGAAGCAGACCGCACACTACCAGCAGCATACATCCAGCCCAATACGGGGAGCTCCACGATTGCGTGGCGGTGACAGAACGCGTGGCGGCGTCAGAACGCGCGGTTGTGGCAGCGCGTGTGGTGGTGACAGCGCGAATTCTCTCATTTCGATTTTTCATAGCCTAGCCAGTGTATCCCACCCCCTGAGGATTGCAACGCGGTGAAATTCCCTTGTGACGGATACTTCCCGGGAGTAGACTTGTCGGGTGCGGAAATCTTACTGCCTCAGCTAATCCAGTCGAACGAGCGCATATTCTCATGGCAGAAAACAACAAGGATATTCAAGCTCCCTGGCGAGCGGAATACATCAAATCCCTTGGTAGCGAGGAAAAAGGTGGCTGCTTCCTCTGCGACTACTGGAATCATCCTGACAGCGATGCTGAGCATTTCGTCGTCTGGCGGACGGACGCCATCATGGTCCTGATGAACCGCTACCCCTACACAAACGGACATCTTCTCGTTGCACCGTCTGCGCATACTGGTGATCTTGAGCAGCTCCCCGACGACGCCCTTGCCAGCTTTGCGGCTGCTACGCGGGACGCCGTTCGACTGATCGCGCACACCATCGGGCCTCACGGGTACAATATCGGCATGAACATCGGTCGATGCGCCGGGGCAGGCGTCCCCGACCATCTGCACAACCATGTGGTTCCGCGATGGAACGGTGATACGAATTTTATGACCATCGTGGGTGATACGCGGATCATTCCGGAAGATCTCGGTGATCTTTATCGACGACTCGCCGACGACGCTGTGCAACTCGGTATCAGTCAATCCGGGATACAAGAGTGACCGGCATCGCCTCCAATGATATGACATCTTTATCGCCTCACGCTACCGCGCGGTCGATCGGTCACCTCCATGATGAACCAGTGGACGCTTTGCGCGACCCCTTCGAGCGTGACCGCCACCGCATTCTTGCGTCGACCGCGTTCCGTCGCCTCCAGTACAAAACGCAGGTTTTCGTCAATGATGAGCATGACCACTTCCGCTCACGCCTGACCCACACGCTGGAAGTTGCTGAAATCGCCCGCCGACTTGCGTCAGCACTGCGCGTCAACGCGAATCTCGCTGAATCCATCGCCCTGGCCCATGATCTCGGACACGCACCCTTTGGGCACGCTGGTGAAGCGACGCTGAAGAATCTCATGCACGACCATGGCGGGTTTGAACACAATCTCCACTCGCTGCGTGTTATCGATGATCTGGAGCACCCCTATCCGACATTTCGTGGATTGAACCTTACGTTCGAACTCCGCGAGGGCATTATCAAGCACGCCTCCCGCTATGACATGCCAGCCGCGGTCATTGATCTTGACGCGAGGCTGACCGATCTGCTGGCAGTCGGACCGCAGCCTTCCGTTGAAGCGCAGATCGCCAATGTTGCGGACCGGATCGCCTATGACATCCACGATCTCGAAGATGCGCTCGGTGCCCGCCTTATCTACGAATCGGACGTGTCTGAACTCGAATTATGGTCCGCAGCAGCCGGTCCTGTGCGTAGCGCATTCCCGAAGCGAAACGTGTTCACCGTCCGCCGCCCGATTCTCGATGGGCTGCTGGATACACTGTTGAAGGATGTGATCGCCGAGTCTACGCATCGCCTTGGCATGATCGCGCCGAACCCCGACGCTGTCCGCGCTCATGATGACCCTGTCGTTGCGTTTTCAGAATCCACGTCTTCCATCACCAACGAACTCGAAGGATTTCTCGCGATTCGCGTCTATCGCCACCACCGGCTTATCCGTATGGATGCCAAGGCTCGTCGGTTCATCGAGCGACTTTTCGCTGCGTATGTTCAGGATCCGGAAATGCTTCCGCCGAGATTCGCCGCCCGCCTCGACGCCCTGGGAACCCACCGCGTGGTCTGCGACTATATCGCCGGTATGACCGATCGATTCTGCCAGGACGATTACAAGAAGCTGTTCCAGCCGAATGAACGCGTTTGATCGCCGGCGATCTGAATGCCACTACGTCAATACCAGTATCGCAATGCCCAAGTAAACAGTAACACTGATAAGATCATTAAAAGAAGTGATCAGCGGTCCCGACGCAATGGCAGGATCGACCCCAAAGCGTCGAAAGGCGAATGGTAACGCGATCCCCAGCAGGGACGATTCCGCCACCGCGCAGAGCATCCCAAGCCCGACGGCCACCCCGACACGGACGGCTCCCAGCCCGTCGAACATCACCATATCGAACGCGTACGATCGCATGACCGCGACGAGCGTTCCAGCCAGAAGCCCCGTCATGACTGCACATAGAAGTCCTACCAGTATGGAAATGCGGACTTCTCGCGAGAAAACGTACCCCATCTTCGTGGCAGACAGTTCCCCCGTCGCAAAACCGCGGAGGATGATCGTGGAGGTCTGAATTCCAGCATTTCCGCTTGTGGCGGCGATCATTGCGTGGAACATGAGGAGTGCGGTCAATTGCTCTGCCGACAGGGACGATTCCCGGAACAGCGCGATGACGCCAGCCACCGCAAGCGTCCCAAAAATGCATGGTATCAACCAGGCCATCCGCACCTGGGCAGCGTGGACCGAGGAATGCGTCTCCAGCTCGGCGGCGTCCGTACCCGCCATGCGGTAGATGTCCTCGTCAGCCTCCTCCGATGCGACGTCCATTACATCGTCATAGGTGATCCGACCGCGAAGAACCCCCTCAGAATCCACCACCGGGACGGCAGCCACGTCGTACTTCCGCATCACATTCAGGACTGATTCCTGATCGTCATCCACGACCACCGTGATCGGTTCCGGATCGCAGACGTCCACCAGACGCGTTTCCGGCGTGTTCACCACCAGATTCCGGAGTGGAACCACGCCCCGAAGCGAATTCGCACCGTCCACGATATAGACGAAGTGGATCTCCTCGTCCGTGACAAATCGTCGAACCGCCTCGATGGCCTCGCCGACCGTCTCCCCTTCACGGAGCGACAGCAGCCGCGGATTCATGATCCCGCCGGCTGTATCCTCCTCATAGGCGAGCAATTCTGTGATCTGGTTTGAATGCTCGATGGGAACATTTTCAAGCACTTCGTCGAACTGATCCGCCGATAACTCCCCGATCATGTCGGCAGCGTCATCCGGCGGAAGCTCGGTCACAATCTCGCCGAGCTGATGCTCATCCAGGTCCTCAACGATCTCGTCGCGGACGGCTTCATCCAGCTCGATCACGACCTCAGCCGTCAATCTCGGGGGCATGGCGTAGATCAACCGCGACCGCTGGTCGTCGTCCAGAAGGTCCATCACCTCCGCGATATCCGCCGCCCGGGCATCGCTGACAGCCGATAAGAGCGCATCACCACCGTCCGTCTCAAGGATCGAGTGGATCTGCTCATAGAGTTTCTGGACGTCTGGCTGCATCGCCGGATAATCTCCCACCTGGCATCATCACGACGATCCATCCTCCGGGGTGATCGTGCGTATATACCTTCCCGCACTGAAGCGGTGACGCATTATGACGAACCGACGATCGAACGCAATGAGAGACTATGGGACTTATTGTCTGCATGGAGCGTCCCATAAGCTAAATGCGCAATTTATGCTTGCTCATGATCCCGGGATATCTGATCTTCCCAGTGATATGATTTCAGCGATCAACAATTCGAGTGCGTTGGGTGCCCTGTTCCGGCTGAGCAGCAACCAGAGGTCATTGAACACCTCGCTGGAGCGACTGGCCACTGGGCGCAGGATCAATTCCGGCAAGGATGATCCGGCTGGGCTGATTGCTTCGGAGAGGTTGTCAGCCGAGATCAAGGCATTGGAGGCGCAGAGTCGGAGTTTCGAGCGGACCTATTCCAATGCGAACATTGCGGATGGCTACACGTCACAATTGTCAGGCCTGGCATCCGAATTGAAAGGTCTTGCAGTCGCCAGTGCGAACAGCGGAGCATTGAGCAGCGAGGAAGTCGCAGCCTACCAGCTTCAGGCTGACAATATTGTGGCGAGCATCGAGCGTTTCACCGGGAGTGCGATCACGTCTCTTGAAGGCGTCAGTTTGCCGGATGATGGCAATGCACAGGTGCAGGCGCAACTGGAAGCTGCCCGGGCATCTGCACAATCCGTGCGGTCCGGGGGTGCGAACGATTTCAGAAGTGGAAACTTTGAAGCAGCGATCACTGCCATTGACAGTGCTATTTCCGACATTACCACATCACGCGGGACGATTGGAGCATACCAGAAATATACACTCGAACCGCAACTGCGCTCCAATGAGGTCGCATTGGTGAATTTGTCGGAAAGTCGCAGCCGGATCGCAGACACAGACTATGCGACAGAAACCAGTAATCTTGCCAGGGCAGAGGTGCTGACCGCCGCCAGTGTGAAATTGCTGAAGATCGCACAGAATCAGACTGGCACCATTCTCGATCTGTTTGGTTGATGCGATACTGAAACCACGGGTTCAGATGTATAACGCATCATGGCAACACATCCACTGTAGCTTCGACCTCCATCCGTTCAGACCAGATGGTACCCGGCGGGAGTTGCGGATCGCCATCCTCATTCCAGTGGATCTGCCATTTGTGGCCTGGCCTTGGTGCTACAACACTCCAAATCACGAATCGGATCGGCAGTTTTCCAACAACTTCCGCATCAACCTCAGCAAATTGCTTGTACTTTGAATCGTTGGCCATCAGACTCGGATACATCGTATGGGAGAGTCTGCCAATGGGATCATGTGCATCGCCAACATAGAAACCATCAATCAACAGGCGATGATGCAGACCTGCCATTCCCGTAGAGTCGAGAGTCCTTTGATTGACTGCATCAATTTCTACGCGAAACTTCGAACCCACGCGCATGGTCTTTGGAGCGACAAGTTCGATATCAAACATGCTCGAGAACCATTTATTCCTGAGGTCGTCTGGAAGTATATTTCCCGTCAATTGCTTTGTGATCCATGCCTGCGCGGCAGAAGCCATATATCCCTTTTTACGCTGCTGCACCAATAACTGCTCAGCAAGCTGGACCGTCTCCTCCTCCGACAATGTCCTTGACTGCAATTCGGGCCACTGAAACCAGGCCATCCCACCACTTCCAGCAGATATGTCATTAATCAACCATCTGGTTGGCTGCAGTCTGCTCAAAAATCCTGCGATGCGCATTTGCATGAACACAGTGGATACACCCAGCATGACACAGAGCACGCCCACAAGCATCATCGGTACATTCCGCTTGTATTTACCGGATACAATCCCGCCAGACTCAGACCAGACAGCACCGCATTCGGGACATTTATCTGGCATTGCTCCTTCGGGCGTGCGCATATAACCGCATTCGGCGCAGCTCGCCTCCTTTCCGGACCGTTGCATAAGACCAAGCACGAAGAAGCCCATACCCAGCATGAGGAATATGCAAGGTAAATACATTAACGCCAAGCTAAAAATACTAATCGATGTCCAATATGTAACGGCGA
>JAJRYY010000043.1 GCA_024275565.1 Planctomycetota bacterium | reverse complement strand
TGAGAATCCCACCTCGCGATGATGGCTCCGGTGGCTGTTGATCAGAGTGGCTGATCGATTCGTTATTTCGGTTGACACCGTTTACAGGCACGTCGGCCAGCCTGTGTTGCATCGCGGAGTGAGCGAAATTGGACGAGGTTTTTCTCATTGATTCGTTTCACAAACGGGCAGTTGTGATGATGGAAAACGTCCGAATTACTGCTCCCCAGAAGGGTTGTGGTTGAGATGGTTTCGATGTCTCTTCGGGGGGATCGATCGACAGACGCCCCCTGAGCAGGAGATCCACCAGCCTCCACCCACGCACCACCGATCAGGTTCGCAGCAAGGATCGCCCCGGCTTGAAGTCGGTCAATCGCCATCGCTTCGCATTGTTCGTGCATACGCGAGAAATACTCAGCCTGGCGATCCTCCAGATCCTTCGCAGTTTTGATCGACAACTCGTCGGTCAACGCCCGATCAATATGGGCGATCCGATCGTGCAGCGAAAGACCCTCCTGAATCGCCTCAAATACTGCTGCGACAACGTCACGGGTAGGTTCAAAATCGGAGCGATCGACCTTTATAGCGGCTTCATACGCCATGGCATGCCGTAAAATCAACGCCTCCCCGAACCGTTCTCGAACGGAGCGCCCGAGTACCCGAGCATTGACGCCATTGCGCAATCGCAGATTACCAGTCTTGTGACCATCTGCATTGACAGAACAACGGAAGGGGTCCACAGCATCCGCGGCAAAGTGGGCGACATAGCCAGCGATACGTATCGTCTCGTCGGCATCATTCTCGAGAAATGCCACCACAAGCTGAGAACGAAGCTGAGCCAAAGCCCAAGGCAGTTCTCCAACGCCATGTCTCCCGTGTCGTCGCGAGAGGCGTTTCGCTTCTCGTTGATCGTGCGGAAATTGCTCCACAGCACCAAGACGTGCTGCACGACTCTGCTCGGATATGAGAAGGTCAACCTCCAACCGGTGCCAGGCGTTTCGACGACGCATACCAGGACGCCTGGGCCACTCTGTACCTGGCTCGAGCACGAACTAAACATAGGCATCCAGCCTTGGAAGGAACATGTCTGACAAGGGTTGAGGTAGAACAGCAATCGCCTTCCTGGCCACAATTTGATGTGAGATAAATCGATCTTCACGATCCCGCGCTCCTGAGGCATCTGCCAGCGCGGTGATTGTGGTGAAAACCAATAAAACACTCCCAATCTGGTTGTGGTTCAATGGCGATGTCATGGAGCAGTGATACCCGAATTTCGTCGTCGCGCTTCAAGCAGAATGCGATTCAGCATCACATTTGCGAAGACTGTGTCCTCTCCCATGTCGATCCATTCAGGCAGACCACCACCCGACCCACTCCCAGACGAAGCAAGCACCACGGAAGGATTGAAAAAACTGAACACCGCTGCAGAATTGTTGAATTGTCGGTCAGGGTGCGAAAGCCGCTGCTTCAACACGGTGACTTTCAGAACAACGCCGCCTGGGGCATCACCAGTCAACGAAGTTTCGCCAGAGACTTCAAATCCAGAGACTTCAGATCCAGAGACTTCAGATCCAGAGACTTCAGATGATGCATCCCCAGGTGTGATCGAGACTCCGGTAGCAGGTGTGATCGAGACCCTGATAGACCGACGGATCGGATTCAGGGACGATTCCCAGATGTCACGGTGCGTGGAATAGTCTCCACGCCAGAACTCAAAAAAATGAGGACCAACCGAGGGATTGGTCGTGATAATGCCAAATCGCTCATCCGTCCGATCCAGATCAAAACCGCTGTCGCGAAGCACATCCTTCGCAGCCTCAAAAAAACCAAGGCCATCCTCAAGGCGAGCGTCAATCTGATTCCCTTCGACAATCGGTCTCATCCGGGAGGCCGATCGACAACCATAGAGCATCACCAAACCCATCACCATCACAGAAATCTGTCGCCGAGTTGCCATAATCCGATCATAGCGCCGGGGAAAAACCGGTCAAGCGACCAATCCACCCAAAGACACATTGCCACCTGCGCCTGTGGTTGTTAAAACTAGGTGTGAGTCGCCCATTGACGCCGTCACGTCGGTTTGGTGAAAAAACGGGCGACAGGATCCACTTTCGGGAATACGAGCGTTGCTGAGACCATTTTCGCCATTCAATTTGCTCATTGCACTGGTCGGGGCGATGTGCCCACACCAGCTGCTTATTGCGGATCCCACACCTGTCAAGGATGAGCAAACTCAAACCCCAAAGCAACGCGAAGACCTCAACACATATCGTACAATCATCACCGATGTCGAAAACTCAGCCGCATCGCGGCGCGTGATGGCCGAACAACTCGTCGAACGCGACACAGACGAGGCAGCTCAGCTGGTGGTCGAACTGCTCGCTTTCCCGCCAGAATCCGGTACGCCACTGGCGATGTGTGAAGCAATCGCGTCTGTCGGGACAGCCAAACCCGGAATTCCCGACACACGATTGATCGATCCGCTGATGACCTTGCTTGGCGTTCAACCAGACGAATTGTCCGCAAGGGCGATCGCTGCACTGGCGACATTTCGTGATGGAACGGTCGCACGAAAACTTCGAGATATCGCCGCCGCAAAGAATCAACCCCTGCCAAAACGCCTTGCAGCACTCTCGGTGCTGTCCCAGAACACCGATCGGCGCGAAACAGCCGCAGAACTGGTCACACTTCTCGAAAGCACAGACGCGTCGATCGCAGAACGGGTCTTCGAGGCACTGCGACCCGCGTCCCGCACCGATTTTGGGGCAGATGTCGAAAAATGGAAACAATGGTGGTCGCAAAAGCAGGCAATGACCGAGGTGGAATGGCTACGCGATCGACTTGAACTTTCAAATCAGCAACTCAAGCAGGCGGTCCGTGAAAGAGATCGAGTCGCCCAGGACGCCCAGGCACGCGATCAAGTCTATCTACAACTCTTCGAGGAATCCCTCCGTCGCATCTATGTCCTCTCACCACCAGCGGACAAACCGCAATCGCTCATCACATGGCTGGGACACGACGTCGTCGCATACCGCCTCGTCGCACTCCGCATCGTCCGTGACGACATCAACGAAAACCACAAACCGTCTGACACCGTTCATGCGGCTGTTCTCAATTGCTCGACACACCCTTCCCCATCCGTTCGACGACTGGCACTGGAGGTCATCGGATATCTGCAGGATCCATCAGATGCAGAGCCAATGTTGCAGCTGCTCAAAAGCGAATCAGTCGATTCCATTCGAGAATCCATTCTCCGGGTACTGGGGCGATTGAACAATGTGAGCGCTGTTGGGGCGCTGATCGAAGAATTGAAAGAAGCATCCGGATCACGCGTGGGGTGTGTCAGAGAAGCCGCACGCTCTCTGGGCATGCTGGCAACGCACGGCCATACAGACAAGGATTCCCTTTCCCCTGCAATTGAACCACTACGACAGCGGTTTGCCGAAGCGGATCCAGATGATCTGCGGTTCCGATCGATTCTTCTCGGAGCAATGGCCGACATCGGAAATCCCGCATTCACCCCCGATTTTGTGGATAATCTGTCGGCAGATCCAGATGTACTGCTTCCAGCGATCAGAGGGATCGAGTCGGTCGGCGCAAAAGAATACCTCGACAGAGTCTCCACGCATCTCTCACACAAGGAAGCCAGAGTCCGTCAACGAAGTGTGGAAGCCCTCGGGACACTCGGATCGCAGGAATCACACCTCAACGCACTCCGTAGCAGACTGGACCCAAATATCGAAGCAAACGAAGGCGTCCGCGAAGCAGCCTGGACAGGTTTTACGAAACTCATGTCACACATGCCAGCAGCCACCCGGCTCGCATGGGTCGACAGACTCGACGACCTCCCGCTCGAACGACAACTACAATATCTGAACAATCTGATCGAGGAATGGTCAGCGAACCCCCAGTCATCGATGCTACCAGATGCACTGCGCAAAATGGTGGACCGTCTCCAGGCGCTGGGACGTACCGAAGAACGGATCAAACGGATGCAACAACTCCGTCGCGTATACGAAGCCACCAACGATCCTCGGGCACGCGATACAACCATGGACCTGTTCGAATCGATGCTCACCGCGGGGTTGTTTGCCCAGGCAGCCGAGCTGATCAAAGAAACCGCAACAGGATGGGACGCCGCGACCAGGGAAGAATTACTGGAACTGCTGTTGGACTATATCGGGTCCGAATCGAACACCCCCGGACAGTCCCAGAAACACGAAGCGCTGATCGCGGAATTTCAACCACTGGATGCCGATCTACTCGGCAACGGATGGTTCGAGCGTGTGAAATCCGTGACCAGTCGTGCAGCAGCCGACGCTCCGGAGGGGAGTACACAGGACCCCGCCCCATAATCTGAACCCTGCCAATAATCACACACACCTGCCCTGCTTCGGGAATGTCTCGCACCAGCGTTCCGAATGTTCCGGATGATCCAGTCGCACCATTTGTGCGTGTCGTCACGCCCAGATAACATACCGTAAGTCCAGTATTTGCATATACTTAAGTCAAGCTTGCCACATGTCGATTCATCCTTCCACAGCAGGATCAAAAACAAACTTGCAGGGGATGGGTTCATTGAAAACCGGATCAACCAGCAGAATACTCGTCGTCGACAATGAACCCGGGGTCCGCGACATGCTCCGCGACACCCTGGATTCCGCAGATCAACGATGTGACGCATGCGCAGACGGAGCAGAAGCCTACGTCCGCATGCGCAGTGAACGATTCGATGTCATCCTCTCAAACGCAAGACTGCCCGAAATAGACGGATTTCAACTCCTGGATATGGTCGCACCCTGGAAGAACAGCCCAAAATTCGTCCTCATGGGCGAGCAGCGGAATGCGGACACAGTCCGATCAGCCTTCAAACGCGGGGCATTCGACTTCCTATCCCAGCCACTGGACATGGGGGACGTCAGAAATGTCGTGAGCAACGCCCTCATCTCGCGAGGTTGCACCACAAAAAGCGATTCAAGCACCACTTTAGGCGTGGCCAAAACGGAACAGAATCTACACACACTGCACGACCCCGAAACAGGATTGATGACCCGCACCGCGTTCTGCACAGCGCTTGAGCGAATGAGGTCCGACTGCCACCGGGACCAGAAACAACTGAGCATTCTGGTATTTGAAGCCCAGTTCAATGGCTCAAGGCTGCACCACGCCCAGGCAGACCACGCCCAGGCAGACCACGCGCCGATCCGCCGTTTCAGCCGAATACTACGCGACTTCGACACCCCGAAAGGGGTCGTCGTCCGAATAGAGCACGGCCGGTTTGTGATGGGACTCTTCGACGCTGGCGAATCAGTCGCATTCGATGTCGCAGAGCAGATCCGCAGAAGAACCATGCGACTCGAACTGACCGCCACGGAGATAAACTTCCGCGTACGCCTTGGAACGGGAATCGCCACAAGCAGTTATGGCTGCCACGAAACGTCCGATGATCTCGTCGAAAGGGGGTTGGCTGCACTCACACGCGCGGGTGAACTGGGCGGAGACGCCACCGTCCGATATTCCGAACTCGCCCATCGAGACCCATCGAGACGACAAATCACGGTCGCCACAGCAGAAAACCTCGCAAACTGGATTCGATCCTCACGCCAGCAACTCAAAAAAAGCTACCTCGAATCCACGCTCGCACTCGTAGCAGCCGTCGAAGCCAAGGAACCCTACACCCAGACCCACTCCGAAAAAGTTGCACGATATTGTCAGGAACTTGCAGGACGCATGAACCTGTCACGGGACGAAATCGAATCCGTCAGAACGGCTGCCCTGCTCCACGATATCGGAAAAATCGGCGTCCCTGACGCGATCCTGCGTAAACCAGGACCGCTCACCGACCAGGAATTCGAGATCATCAAACGACACCCGCAGACCGCCGTCGATATCCTGCGTCACACCACCCACCTCCAGGTCGAACTGCCCTACATCCTGCACCACCACGAACGCTTCGACGGGTCAGGATACCCCGTCGGACTCTCCGGACAAGACATCCCCATTCACGCGCGGATCATCAACGTGGCCGACGCCATCGAAGCAATGCGATCCAAACGGTCATACAAAAATCAATGCGATCTGAAATTCATCGCCACAGAATTGCAGCGATGTAGCGGGGGGCAATTCGATCCGGACATCGTAGACGTGGCACTCGACTGGATTCGCTCAACCCCGGAAGCACCACTCACTTTACTATAAGGCGGGCTCCTTACCGTGGGCGGATTTCACCCGTCGCAACTATCCCTCGGTTTTCTCGGCATGCCGCTGCCAAAATCGCCAATGTGCAAGCAAAGCAGCAGAAGTACCAGCAGCCACATACGTCACAGGAAGAATGCGTAAATACGCCGACACTGGCACGGACGCCAGACCATCATTCCCACTCAGACCCAGAACCCACGATAGAACAAACGCAAGAACACCCACGATCGACGCCGCAAGGCAGCCAGACAGCGTCGCATGGTTGGGAAAATAAACATACGCCTGCCCCACCGCAAGATACATACCAGCCACAACCGCGAAACACGCCTGCCCATGACGAATCGCTCGATCATTCCCGCCAGCACCCAGAATCCGAATCAGGACCAATCCCAGCACCACACTCAACGCAACATGCTTCACCAGACGCATCCGCTCGAAACCACGTTCCGCGCTGCCAAGACCACCACCCTTCGTACCCCGAAGCAACCCAAGAGCGCTCATCGCAGACATCCCAACGGGAGACGTCCCACCGTCCGCACGCGATCCAAACAACCACGACCCAACCCCATGCGAGACCAGCAACGCCAGAAACATGTCAGCCGACCAGAACAGACTCTCTCCCGCCAGCCGCATCGCCAATCCATTCCCGCCAGACGATTCGATCAGCAACTGCGTCATGTCCCCACCACGAAACGAAGCAAGTGTCAGCCCAACACCCACAGCAAACGCACCCGCATCGGGAAACCACCGACCAGCCACTGCTGTCGCCAACCCCGCAGTCACCACCGTCAAGGCAGCCACCTGAACCATCATCGCCATAGGATGAGCGTGTTCCAATACGCTCATCGCACCACGCGGATCAAACGGACGCATCGCCACCCAGCCAACCGTCACAAGCACCGCCGCCGCCATCGCCCAAGCCATGTGCAACAGCAACCGCTGAAGACCACCCTGCTGCTGTAGAGATGTAGGTGTCACAGGCGCGTCACTCATCTACCTGCCCAATCCCAGTCAAAAAACAATCCCTGAGAAATCTCATATTCCCGAAGTATCTCATACCTCTAAAGTATCTCATATCCCTACAGTATCTCATATCGTCGCATCATCTCCTGCAACTTCGACCGGTCACCCTCCGCAAGCGGACACATCGGCAGCCGAAACTCCTCAGAATACCAGCCCTTCAACACCATGGCAGTCTTGATGGGCAACGGATTGGGACCAAGCGTCCCCATCTCAGAAGCAAATCCGCAGACCTTCTGATGAATCGACCGCGCAGCTTCAAAATCACCACGACCCGCAGCATCCACCAGCGACTTCATCTCAACCGGAAGAAGATTCGCTACCACACTGATCAACCCAACCGCACCGCCAGCAATCAACGGCAACGTCAGATCATCATCACCCGACAAAACATCAATGTCGCACTTCCCGACAAGACCAGCCACCCGACTCACACCACCACTGGCATCCTTGATCGCTACAATCCGATCAAACGACTGGCGCAACCGAACCACCGCAGGATTCAACAGATCAATACTGCACCGCGACGGCACGTTGTACAAAACGATCGGAAGATTCGTCGCTTCACATATCGCAGCAAAATGCTGATACATACCATCCTGCGTAGGACGGTTGTAATACGGCGACACAACCAGCGCAGCATCCGCTCCAGCATCCTCAGCATGCTTCGTCAGACGAATCGCCTCAGCCGTACTGTTCGAACCCGTACCCGCAATCACCTTGCAGCGACCATCAACACGCTTGATCACACGCTCGATAACCTCGTCATGCTCCTGATGCGTCAACGTCGCAGACTCACCCGTCGTCCCGCACGGTACAACGCCTTCGAGACCAGCAGCCACCTGACGCTCAACATGCGCATCCAACGCAGTCCAGTCCACCTCACCATCACGAAACGGCGTCACCAGCGCAGTAAACGTACCAAAAAACGCAGAATGTGCTTTCGCCTGTAATGACATATCCACCTGCAACGACATATCCAACACTCCCTAAGGCCCAACTTTAACGTCAAGCGTGAAGTCAAACGTCCGAGGCGTGCGATCAATAATCAAACGAATACCCTCATGATACTGATGACGACTCACAAGCTGAGTCTTGAACGATTCCACAAGCTCAACCTCAGGAACACGATCCAGCAACTGACGACGCTCAAAACGCAGCAACGCCGAATACGCCTTATTCTTGTCCGCAACAAGATCGATCAACCGGTTCTGACCCGCACTCGCTGAAAGAATCGACGTCGTCGCAAGATTAAAACCCTCCGCAACCTTGGCAGCAGGAACCTTCACCGGACGACGACGCTGAACCGCATCAGACAGCAAAACCACCGAACCCGGAAGATTCCGCACAGTCAACCGAATCTCACAAAAAGGAGCACACGCAAAACGATCCGAAAACGCAGCCTTGCGATATCCCGTATGAAGATGCATCGGAAAATCACTGAAATCCAACCGCATCGTTTTATCACCCTGCATACTAACCTTCACCGACCCCTCAGATACCGAAGCAGTCTCACCTTCGAAATCCGCATCAATCAAGACACGAATCGGCTCAAAATTCCACGCCCGCATCAGCAGGTTCGCAGCCACAGACTGCGACAACGGAGACGGAAAAATCCCATCCTTACCCGTCATGTCACGCGGGGAAACAGACTTCTCCATCTCAACGCAACCACCAAACCAGTCCAGAACCGTCGCACCATGAGCAGCACCAACCTCAGCCATCACCTCACCAACACGATGAACCGTCTCATCATACTTCGTGATCGACAGAATATTCTTCTTGGCAACCGTCGGCTTCGGAGGCGTCAAAATATACACCTCTGCCCCAAGCGCCTTGCACCGCTTCACCAGCGTCTCAAACTCAGACTTCACCTTCTCGATCCGAGACACATTCAACGCCTTCAAACCACCATCACCCAAGCCCCAGCCCAACACAATATGCGTCGGCTTTATCGGTGCGACAAGGCGATCGAACTGCTCATTGGCAACCTCAATCTTATCATGACCATGCGTCCCAAAATGCCAATAACGCACCTTCGACGCCGGATACTTCGCACGCACAAAACTCTCAACCATATAACCATACGTCGGGGGATCGCAAACCTTGTCACCATAAAACACAACACGGTCCGAATCACCAGTCGCAACAGGATCAGCCAACGCCGTCGTACCAGACCCAAATCCAAACCCAAAAACCCAAACCACCGCAGCAGAAAACAGCGCCCGCTTCATCATCCATTCTCCCGAGGAGCACAACGCTCCAGGATAGACTTCATCTGTCCCACCGACTCACGCATACCAACCAGAACCGCACGCGAAACAATCGAGTGACCAATATTGAACTCCGAAAAACCAGGAAGCGACGCCACACGCGACACATTCCGATACGTCAACCCATGACCACCATGAACCACCAGACCCAGCCGAAGACCAGTCTCAACACCCGACTGAAGCAACGACAGACTGCAAGCCACATCATCCGCACACCGCGCATGCGCAAATCCACCCGTCCAAAGCTCTACCGCATCAAACCCGGCATCCTTAGAAGCCTCAATCTGATCACGAGACGGCTCTATAAAAGCACTCACCAAAATCCCCGAGTCCTTCAAACGAGCAACAGCATCACCCAGCCGATCACGATGACCCAGAACATCCAGCCCGCCCTCAGTCGTCAACTCCTCACGACGCTCCGGAACCAACGTACACTGCTCAGGCTTCAATCCGCACGCAATGTCCACAACCTCATCAGTCGCAGCCATCTCCATATTCAACCGAACGCCACACGTCTCTTTCAAAACCCGCGCATCACGATCATTGATATGACGCCGATCCTCACGCAAATGAAACGTTATACCATCCGCACCGCCAAGCTCAGCCTGAACAGCCGCCCACACCGGGTCCGGCTCATCCGTCCGCCGAGCTTCGCGCACCGTCGCCACATGATCAATATTGACGCTCAACAGCGCCATAGAAAATCCTCCCAAAGAATCGATTCAATGGGACATCATAAGGGAATTTCACAACCAGTAAACGCTATCGCAGGGTCCGCTGGCGGACCATTCCACACCTCGGGGAAGGGGGGTCATGTCTCCAGACATGGGGAAGCCGATAACAGGCAGGGGTCAGCAGTCAGCCAGTGCGAAGCTGTAGGACAGGTTTCACCCGGCAGCAATACTACGCAGGCTCAATGGTAGCCGTCAGATTGTACGTCGCAAACTGCTCACAATACAACTCAGCACGCTCACGATGCGTCACCAGAAGAAGCGCCAAACCCGCCTGATGAGCCTCGATCATCCGCTCGATCGCTTCCTCGAACGTCAATTGCGTCAGCTCAACAATCTTCTCAACAACGAACGCCATATCGTTCACATCATCATTGTGCAGCAGAAGCTTATACGGCGGCAACGTACGAGGCTTAGGCCTGGCCTCAACAGGAGCGACAGCCGTAGCCGTATCAGGCTCACCCGACGTTCCAGGCCCACCCGACGTATCAGCCACACCCTCGTCAGCATCACCAGAATTGTCAAACAACTCATCAGACATGTATCAACCCTGTAAATAAAAATCCTCAATACGCAAGCATACCACCCGAATCGCACCCGCGCCAAGAATTTTCGCCCGAAAATCAACACCCAGGACCGAAAATCAAGATTATCGGGCGATCACAGACACCCATACGCTCCGAAAACCACCATTCAAGGCGAACCAGGGACAGACGAGTGCTACGAATACGAACACATGGGTGCCACGGGCGGCTTGCCCGCCAGTGCAGGATGCGAGGCACTTCACTCCCCAAGAACCCCACGAACCCGAACAGCCGTCCTCGCCGTAAAATCCCGACCAGTCGCCCGATCCAGAAAACTCACATAAACATCCACTTCCTGACCAGGCGCAACACCAGCATTCGGATGAAACGGAACAGTCACCTTAAAATGATTCGTCCAGAACTTCCCATACCACACCCGACGAATCTGCTCCGGATCGTTAATCACAGCCTCACCAAGCACCCGAGGACTCCCAATCGCCGAATTATCCAGCAATTTAACGTGAATCTCCCCACCACGCTTCAACACATCCCCATCACGGTCCACAGGCTGAAAATACACCGAAACCCCATCATCCCCAGGCTCACCGTCCAGATTCACACCACCCGTAAAATCCAGAATCTCAATCCCATCAAGCTTAAAAACCTGACGCAACGGCCCGCCACCTTCCGCCGAAAGATTCTCCATCCGCCGCTCAACATCCGCAACACGCGCATCACGAACCGCGAGCAATTCCTCAAGCTCAATGGCACGAATCTGAAGCCGACGATTCTCCTCCTGAATCTGAATACTCGCAGCATCAGGAGTACATCCGGCCAATAACACGACCAGAACACCAGACACCAGGCCAAAAACACCGCACAAACGCGATACCACACAATGAAATGAATCCCGGAAAACCATAACCACTAGCCTATACCCTCAACCAACAATCCATGCAACAATCCACGCACCACAGGGCGGGTTCAGCCGTCGACAGTCATCGAGGAGAACTAACAAAATGACAGAACACCAGAACATGCAGGAAAATCAAATCCACACACATTTCCGAACAGCAGGCAAGCTCCTCCACGCATCAAGATGCAACAACTCACACTCCGGAAACCTCTCAATCCGAGAAGCATCTAACAAAATCACCATCACCAGAACCGGAGCAATGCTAAACAACCTCCAACCCCAGGACCTCGTCACCACCTCAACAACACCCACAACCGAGCAGCGAACACACGCAAGCTCAGAACTCGATATCCACCTCAAAATCTACAAAATCACCACACACAACGCAATCGCCCACGGCCACGCCCTCTCAGCCGTCGCCGTCGCATGGCTTTACGAATCCCGAATCCCCCTCATCGACGTCGAGGGTGCATACTACTTCGGCACCATCCCAGTCCTCGAACACACGCCAGCCACCGCACACCCCTCACTCGGCATCGCACTCGGAAATATCCTCAATTCCGACCCCGTCGTCATCCTCAAAGGCCACGGCGTATTCGCAGTCGCCGACACCCTCGAACAAGCAGCACAACGCATCACCAGCGTCAACGATTCCGCAGAACTCATCATCAAAGCCACGCAACTAGGCCTCGACCCCCAGAAACTCGCCGAAAAACCATACCTCCGCTTCGAAAACTGATCCCAACCACCAAATCCCAAGGCCAGCACCCCATGCGACACTTCGCGATCATCATCGCCGCACTCATCACCACCACGCACCAGGCGGGATGCGTCACAACCCCTCAACTCCGTGTCGAACGCGTCACGACGGCGGTTCCTTTCCCAAGAGGACTCGCCCGCGTGGACAACACCCTCTACGTCATCTGCAGAGGCCGTATCCGAAGCGACGGAGGTGTCAGTGCAGAAATCCACGACCAGGCAGGAACCATCTACGCCGTAAACCCCAATATCTCCGAAACCATCACCACCAGTCCACCCTCACCAGCCATCCGCAACAACGGCCAGATCCTCGCAAAACCCACCGATCCACCCTTCAAAATCTGGAATCGAACAGCGTCACCCCCGGAATCCGATCACAGAGCGGACCGCCCCTACTGCACCCTCCGCTACCACCACCCAACCCGCAGCTTCTACACTTGCGCCTTCTCAGGAATAGACAAACCCAAAAAACCACACGACCTCTCATTCAGCAAAAACCGCACCGACGCCATCCTCCGCTACGACCTCAGAACCACCCAATGGCACGAAATCGAACGCCACAACCCCAGGTCCGGAAACACATACCCACACCACGACCCCAGCCTCAACCCACCGCCCCACGGCAGACTCAATGGCCCCGACAACTGCATTACCATCGGAAACCACCTGTACGCAGTCGCAAAAGACAACAACCGCCTCATCCACTACGACCTCACACCACTTATCACAAACCCACACGCAGGATACCCCACAAGCAAGCTCATCCTCGACGAAAACATCACACTCGACCGCCTGGGACCAGTGAAGCTCTACGGTCAGAGTGCCCTCGCCCATCGCGACAACCACCTCTACATCGCCTACCGAACCAGCTCCGTCATCATCCGCATCCCGCTCAACGACGCCGGAACACCCATCCAACCCATCACCGCCCAGCTCGTCGCCCAATTCGACCCCTACGACCCCGAAACACTCAAGTCAGCCAATATCACCGACATGGCTTTCGATCCCATGGGCAGACTCTACGTCGTCTCAGCCAAACCTTCCCGCGTCTACCGATTCACCCCAGACCCAGCTCGCATCTTCGACGCCCGCGCAGATCGCCAGAAACCCTGGATCGATCTCGCCAGACGCACCGGAAATCCAGGAATGAAATCCGAAAACATCTTGATCGATAGCCAATTCCGCGTTTTCGTCACCAGCGGCAACGGATACGAATTCCAGCTCGGAGCAAATGGCACCATCTACAAAATCACAGAACACACCATTTACGGGCAATAATACCCACCACAAAGCTGCGACCTGGGCAATATGACCCAGCCTCACAATTCCGATCGACTCCGAAAAATTCCGTAAACTATTACCACGAAACAACTTAAGTAAATTCCGGAAAACCGGCTCGTTCTGGCACGAATCCTGCCTGATAGGTTATCTGTGGGAGCAGGCAACTGGCTGCCGTGCTCGCACCTGAAGCATATTTCCTTTCCGCCTCGACTGCGGCTGATCGACTCGGGCGTTCCAAGTCTGTCGGCCGTGGTCTTTTTTTACGAACCGGAATCTGCTGGTCTACGGACCAGACGAAACGAAAAAAGCCCGCCCCAGCCATAAAGACCGAGACGGGCGTGGTTGTTCTTACTTGCTACGAACGGCTCAGAACGCGGAAGGGCGGGTGTCACCCGCCGCAACGGACGCTACCGCATATCAGGTTCAACCGCGATGGAAACACCACCGCCAATGAAAAACGGAAACTCAGACACAACAGGAAACGCAACCGCACCAGCCACATCACCCGGATTGGCGATAGGACTGACCGTCACGCCACGATCCGTCACCGCATACACAAAATCGCCAATGAACACGCCCCGCGTAAAGAACGGAACATCATAGTACGCAGCATCGTCAGCCACCGTCGAAACGCGACCCAGTTCCGTAAACCCGTCCTCAGAGGAAACCTCAAACACCACAAGCCCGTGGAACGCATCCCGCAAAATGTCCACAATCGGCTCGAATGGCTCAACAGGTTCAACCGGCTCAGCCGGTTCGAACGGCTCAGCAGGATCGAACGGCTCAACAGGATCGCCTGGATTATCAGGATCGACAAGCTGCTGCTCATCCTCTTCAAACGGTGCAGCAGACCCATCGTCCATGATCGGCATCGGCAAATCCATATCACCGCCAACCACTTCGCCATCAAGATAAAGATCATCCTCGAACTCGATGTTTTCATGAACAACATCACCATCCACCATAATGTCGTCATCAAGCATCATGTCGCCATCAACGGATCCGTCCTCGAAATCAAAATCCTCATCATCGAACCCGATCTCTTCAACGAACCCGCCAAAATCGACAATCGACACCGGCAGGGCAACAAGCTGACTTTCACGCAGATAGGTAAATGCCTTCGGATTGAAAATCGCCTCAGAGAACGAACCAATATCTTCCGCAATGATCAGATTGTGACGGAGCACAGGGTTCGCAAAATCAGACACATCAAAGATCGAAAGCTGAACCGCAGGCGGCGAGAACACACCCGGTATCGGCAGGTACTGCCCAACCGTCAGAAGATGGTCCTCGTCCATCGGCGTGATAAACGTCGAGAACCCCGGCACTTCAATTTCACCGATGATCCGCGGGTCCGTCGGATCTGACATATCCAGCGTGAAGAATGGATCCGTAAACTCAAACGTCACCAGATAACCCCGGTCACCCATGAACCGCGCCGACTGAATCGTCTCGCCCGGAGCGATGTTCTCGATGCGCCCAACGATCTCCAGCGCATCACCATCCACACCCAGAACATACACATTGTTGACACTTTCACCCACATCACCACGCGGCGAAAACCGGGGACCAACCGTCGTCGCAACACGCAGAAATCCATCCTGCTCACCAATCGAATACTGATTCAACACGCGACCAGGAACACGACCCGCTGCCACAGGCCTCGCCTGATCCTGACCATATTCAAACTTGTAAATCGTTGTACTCTCACGCACTGCACCCGTAAAATCATAGTCCGTATTCGTCAGGTACAAAGCATCCGCAGACGAATAAATCAGGCCCGGTTCAGCCACAAGACCAGCAGCCCCAAACCGAGAATCCGACACGCTCATACTCACAACCGCAACCACGCCGAACCCATCCGGATCACTCGGACGAAACAGCGTCTCCCACGTCACAAGATCACCTTCGCTTTTCGTACCGTCCGCCAGCTCCTGCTCAAATCGCGGCAGCAGAACCTCCGTACGAACATCGCCAGCGACAAATTCCGACGTACCCAGAAACGGCATCGCATCGAAATAGTCAAACTGAAAACTCGCAACAGCAAGGTGCAACATCCCGTCAATCATGCGACTCGACGTCATCGATCCGGAATACTTCGTCGTGGATTCCACAACAGGATTGGCAGGATCACGCACATCAATCACAGTAACAACCGTCTGAGGACCACTGGAACGAGGCTTGAAAAAATCCGGCTCAATAGCAATATCCGGACGCTCATCATCAACATCCAATTCTCGATCGACACCGTTCTCATCCAGATCACCCTCTTCATCAGAATAAACCCTCTCGTCCAGGCCTACCCCGTCATGCACAGCATCAACCGCATCAGGAAGCTCAACCGGTGCAGGAGCAACCGCAGTCTCGAAACCATCCGAAGACATCGTCCCATCAACAGCAACCGGATCGACCGATACAGGACCATCCAGGGTCGGACCACCACCAATGAACCGCCGCTCACCATACGACGTCGTCAGAACAACAACCTTGCCATCCTGCAAATAAATTTCCTGACCATACCCCTCGATCGGAACCTCACTCACCATCGCAACGTCACTGACCGGCGTCGCACGAACAATCCGCAACGTCTCGTGCGACATCACATACAGATACGCACCATCCGTTTTCACAACGTCGGCTTCCTCCACACCACGCTCCTGAGTCGTGGTCCGGGAAACTCCCCCCTCAACACCAGACGATCCATCCAGCGGCGGACCAGCAGAAGGAGCAGCCATGTCGATGCGACCACCATCCACCCCCATCCCCGGAACCCCCATACCCGGAGCTCCCATGCCCGGAACCGACGCACCAGACACCACTTCGCCAGCACCCAGACCATTCGCACCCTGATCTGCATCCTCAAAAGCGACAACACCATCCCGGTCCACACCAGAAACACTCGGCCCACGCTCAGTCAACTCACCCCGCAAATACGCGGAAAGATCTTCCGCCGAAGAAAACGATCTGAGACGGGCAGCCTCGTCACCACCACCACCCGGAACAGGCACAAGATCACAACCACCCACACAAAAAATGAGACACCCAACAACAGCGGCCTGCCCACGCATCGCACCTGCCTCCACCAATGAATCCCAACAGCCAAATCGTGGGCGCACCACGCCCCCGCGAGAACCATTATACCCGACCCACCAACTGACCGGTCAACAACATAAAGCAACACAACGGAATTATTTACAAAAATCCCTCAGACACCACCCGGATACACAGCGGAATCAATAAACCAACACTGAACACACCGCATTATTAGGTACCATATGACGATTTATGACATATCGTTAGCACGACATACTCAATACAGAACAGTCAGGCTCAATACAGAACCGGACAGAAATGATCAAATCACCCACCACCAGCACCGCGACGAAGCGGCATCGTCATACAACGAGGACCACCAAGACCACGCACAAGCTCAGAATCCCCAATCTCAACACACGTCACACCATGCTCACCCAACGCAGCAATCGTCCGCTCATTCCGCTCATAAGTACACACCAGCTTCGGACCAATCGCCAACGCATTCGTCCCATCCGTCCGCTGCTCACGAGACGCAAACTGCTTACGACCGCCAGCCGTCTCAACAACCGTCACATCACACCCAAACTCATCCCGCAATACATCCACAAATCCACGCTCTTCCTTCACACGACGAGCAACAACCTCACCACCCGCCTCTCCAGCTTCCCCCGCTTCCCCAGCTTCATACCGATGAATGCGCTCAACCTTCTCCATCACCTCCGAATACCACAGAATCAACCCACGATCCACAACCGTAAACACGGTATCAAGATGCATAAACGCCCGCTCCGTCGGAATCGGAATCTCATAAACACGCTTCACACGACCCACCTGAAAACACTTCTTCGCAAGAAGCTCAATCGTCTCGCTCCGCGTCCGCTCACTCGCCCCCACAAGCACCGCATCCTTCGACAAAATAATGACATCCCCACCCTCAATCGTATAAGGACGATCCTCACTCGGTTTATCTGTACCACCATACGTAATCGGATTGTCACGATACTCGGCATGACGCTCCAATACCGCCCGAACCAGCACGCTCTCCCGAACACGCTCCCGATAATGCATCTTGCTCGAAATCACACCACCACCAACCACCACCGCAGGATCACGACTGAAATAAGCATTCGGAGCAGGCGCAAGCAAAAAAACATCCTCATCACCAGAAGACGAAACACGCTCACCCGTCCGCGCCCGATACTCGTCTGCAGTCAACCCAGCAAACAGAACATCCACCAGCTCCTCAGCACTCCATCGCTTCAAATCCATCAAGTCGTCCGCAATCGCAGGAACCATCGCTGTCCGACAAACCTCATCCACAACCTCACGACGAGACCCCTCATCACGCAAAACATCCAGCAGCAACTGCTCCAGATACACAACCTCAATCCCACGATCACGCATCATCCCCGTAAAAGCGTCATGCTCCTCCTGCAAACGCTTCAAAAAAGGGACATCCTCAAACAAAAAACGCTGCATGTTCTCATGCGTCAAACGATCAATCTCGTTCCCAGGACGATGAACCAGGACAGCCTCCAACGTGTCATACTCATTATCAATCTGAAAACGCACAAATCACCTTTACAATCACCAGTTGTCACCAGGATTCTAAAACACGCATCCGCAGGGCGGGCATCACCCACCATCTTCTACGACGCATCCATCCCTCAGATCCTCAAAAAAGAAGATCGACCAACGCGATGCTAGGCTCAAGCACCACACTGTCAACCTGCACCCCCCAAACCCATATCACAGACAAATCCAACGATTTTCAACGCAATTATATCAAACAACGCCAGACCCCAACCTCCGATCAGCCAACACCTTATCAAACAATTCACAGACAACACACGCCACAACCCACCGCACAATACCTTGAACACCCAACCCACTCCGACTACCCTCCCACCTCAGATAACCACAATCGACCCAGGAACCAGCAGCAGTGCATGATCTAGGCAGCAACCGTAATCCAGGCAGCAAAACGTACCATTTGTCCAGGCAGAGACCGTAAGGGAGCGGACAACAAAAGAAATCGCTAATCCAAACCGCAACCCCGAAGGCAACCAACCCAGGAGCAACAAAGTGGCATTCACATCCGGACCCGTGACATTCCGACGATTCTTCTTCACAGGAAACATCCCAGACACCGTCACAGAGTCCGTCATCAAAGCACTCACAGACAACGCGTTCGGTACAGCAGAAGTGGCAGCCTCAGACGGATCAGAATGCGGATGGATCGCACCAACCCACCTCTTCGATACAGACATCACACACGAAAAAATCACCTGCGATAACTTCCTCCACATAAACCTCCGACTCGACAGAACAGCCCCACCACCCTCCATCATCCGAGCCTACACCCAGCTCGAAGAACACGCAGCACTCAAAGACGCATCAAAACCATTCCTATCAAAGGCAGAACGAAAAGACGCAAAGGAACGAGCACTCGCAACAGCACAAAAAGAAGCAAACGCAGGACTCTACCGAAAAATAAACACCTTCGATGTCCTCATCGACCTCAAGGCAAAAACACTCTACTTCGCAAACCTCGGTACATCCGCCAGTGACAGAATAATGTCACTCTTCCGAGAAACGTTCGACACACCCCTCGAACCCGCAACCGCAGAATCCATCGCACACAGAATCGCAGAGGCAGCAGGAGACGCCCGAGCCATCGAAGACGCAGAACCATTCCACCTCATCCAGTCCACACACCTCCCGGAAGGCGACAGCGGATTCGACTTCAACGACCGATCATTCCTCGGACGCGAGTTCCTGACCTGGCTGTGGTTCAAAACAGATACCGAAGACGACATGTTCACCGCAGGAAACCAACCCCTCGCCGTCATGATCGCAAACGTCCTCAACCTCACATGCGACTTCAAAGTGACAGGCTCTGACACCATCCGAGCCGACGGACCAGCACGATCCCCAGAAGCAAAAGCAGCACTCGCCATCGGAAAACAACCCACAAAGGCAGGCCTCATCCTCGAATCACAGGGCGATGAATTCAACCTCCTCTTCGACGGACCCCAGTTCAACATCTCAAGTCTCCGACTCCCAGACTCAGAAGCAACCGACACCCTCGCAAGAAACGAAGAACGCTTCAACCACATAAAACACGTCGCAGGACTGCTCGATCAACTATTCGCCCTCTACCTCGGACAACGCAGTGCCACAACATGGCACGCACTACTGAACAATATAAAGAAATGGGCAACAAACACACCAGCCAAAAGCGATAAACCCCTGACCCTGGCAAGGTAGACCCTGATAAAGTAGACCCTGATTAGATAGGGACCGCTGTGCGGACCATTCTATGAGAAGTGGTGGCCCACCTCTTCAGAGGTGGGGAAGCCGAAGAGAAACACGCAATCACCAGCCGACTGTGGACATGCAGGGCAGGCTATAGACCGCCAACCCACCGCAACCACCCAGACATGTAGGGCAGGCTATTGCCTGCCAACTCACTAAAAGTGCCACACAACCGACACTCAAAGAACAACCGCCCAGATACCACCATCGCGCCGGGTGCCACTGGCGGCTTGCCCGCCAGTGCAGTTGCATAACGATTCCCCCCCCACACAGCACCCCTACCCCTTCTTCTTCGGTATAACCCCAACCTTCTTACAAATCCCCTCAAAATGGGCAATATCAAAAAACTCAATCACAATCCGACCACGCGTCCCCGAAGGTGCCAACTGCAAACGAACCTTCGACTCAAAAATTTCCTCAAATCGAGTTTCGAGCGCTTTGATATGCGACAGCGTCGTCTTACCATGCCCACCACCGCTCGACCGATTCTGTATCCCGCTACCCGACCCAGAACCACGCCCCTCCTTCTCGCGCCGGACAATCCCCTCAAGCTTACGAACCGTCAACGACTTGCGAACCACCTCATGTGCCAACTGAACCATACGCCGCTCATCACCCGCACCCAGCAACGTCCGCGCATGACCCATCCCAATACGCTCAGCCGACAAAAAATCCAGAACCTCACGCGGCAACTCTAGCAACCGAATATAATTCATCACCGTCGAACGATCCTCTCCCAACCGCTCAGCCACCTCCGTTGCCTTCAATTCAAACGCATCGCAATACCGCCGATACGCCTCAGCCCGCTCCACCGGACTCAAATCCTCACGATGTATATTCTCAACCAATGCCCACTCGAGCATCTGCTCCTCAGTCGCACGACGCACCAGCACCGGCGCTTCAGTCAACCCCGCAATCTTCGCCGCACGCCATCGTCGCTCACCAGCGATGATCTCATAACTCCCACCCTCAAAATCCTCACGCGCAACGATCGGCTGTATCATCCCGCTCGCAACAATCGAATCCGCCAGCTCCCGAACCCGCTCAGAATCAAACGTCTGACGCGGCTGAAACCGGTTCGGACGCAACGCATCAAGACGAACCATCCGAGCAGAAAACCGACCCCCACCAACACCACTACCGACATCAACACCACCCGCAGCTTCTACAGTGACCGCCTCGCCAGTGACTGCTTCCTCTTCCTCAGTGACCCCCTCGCCGGCCCTCTCGCCAACTTCATCCAGAATCCCGACCGTCACCCCTGCTCGATCCGCCTCAGCAGATTGCCTAGCTTTCGCAGATAACCCAGAATCTACAAAGCCCCCGGTTTCTACAGCATCGACAGAATCCACTGCCTCGACCGCAACCGACTCCGAATCCACTGCCTCAACCCCTGCAGGCTCCGACGCACGGACGGAGTCCGTCTCGACCCGTTCCGACAGATCATCCGCGACGACACCCTGGTCGCTGTCAGCATCAGCCGAAGTAGACCCCAGCAGCGAACTTAGCCCACGACCCAGCCGACGCTTCATCTTCTTGTTCTTACCCATAACGACCAACCCATAACCCGTATAAACACACCAGAAGCCAAACAGAAGACGAACACGATCGCCGGAACACTTCTAGCACGCGCCAACTCTCGCCTTCGAGGATTATCGCACGATAGGTGCCAATTGCAACGATATTTTCGGACCTGAACCCATAATCACCGTTATAGAACCAATATCGCAGATCACAAGACAAGAAAAACACCGTTCCACGTGAAACAGACGTTCTGAACAGAAAGTCACACCGTTCCACGTGAAACACGCCCAAAGGCCCTCAAATATCGCTGTTCCACGTGAAACACTCGTTTCTACACAAAATACCACCCCAAGGACCGCCAGATATGCCGTTCCACGTGGAACACACATAATTCGGCATCCCAAAGCCGGAAAACCAGCAGAACAGCCCAAAATATTCAATGAAATGAAAAATCTCGCAAAAAACGCTGTTCCACGTGAAACAGCCTTTTCACGACCAACATGCGCCCAGCACTACTTGGCCAGGTTTCGACTGCATTGCCAGGCGCCCATGCGTACACGCGAGCAAGTGAGTACATACGAGCAAGCTTAAGGCATCAGAACCGGCATCTGGCAGGTGCTTGAGCGCGTCAGGCAAAAGGAGCCATGCCGGACGACGTGAGCGTGTCCGGCAACGCCGGGCTTTCCATGTTAGGGCAAAGTATGGCTTGAGGTTATCGCAGGGAAGTGATCCAGTCGGCGATGGCGGGTACGCCTTCGGAGTTGACAGAGCTGGTCCGGTAGATGGGGCGGTCCTCTCCGACGGCTGACAGGAGCTGGGCGTGCGTTTTGTCTGCTCCGTCGAGGTCACATTTGTTGAGGACGAAGTGCGTGGCGATTTCCATGATGCCGGCTTTTGAATACTGGATGCTGTCTCCGGATTCCGGCATGAGGAGGAGCATGGTGTGGTCGACGGCGTTGCGGATGGTGACGTCGGATTGGCCTGCTCCGACGGTTTCGAGGAACACGACGTCGAATCCGAAACCTGAGAGGAGTTTGACGAGGTCGGCGCAGTGGGGTCCGAGGCCGCCTTGGACTTCGCCGGATGCGACGGATCGGATGAAGAATCCTTCGTCGGGTTTTCCGGTCATCATTCGGAGTCGGTCTCCGAGGAGTGCGCCGCCGGTGATGGGGGATGAAGGATCGACAGCCACGACAGCCACTTTGAGGTTTCGGCGGCGGAGTTCTGCGCCGAGCTTACCGATGAAGGAGGATTTTCCGACGCCGGGCGCTCCGGTAATGCCTATAACTGTAGCGTTTCCTGCTGGCACATGCCCTGATGGTGGTTGCCAATCGGTGAGGTTTTCTCCGGCTTGCATCTGGGTGATGATTTTGGCGAGGGCTGCCTGGTCTGCGTTTGCATAGCCATCGAGGAGAGTGTCACGAGGTGGCACTGTGTTGTTTTTGGCGAGGTTATTGATGGATTCGACGATGTCCGCGGTGTTTGCTCCGGGGTTGAAGATTTCGGTGACGCCCATTTTTCGGACGGCGTCGTGGTCTTCGGCTGGGATGATGCCACCGAGGAGGATGGGTGTTGATTCGATGCCGAGTTTCTTGCGATACTTTGCGAGTTCGGGGACGACGGTCATGTGTGCGGCGGAGAGGAGGCTGACGCCGATGATGTCGACGTCTTCCTGCATGGCTGCGTACATGGTAGATTCTGATGTCTGCCAAAGTCCGGTATATATGACTTCAAAGCCTGCTTCACGGAAGATTCGTGCAAGGACTTTGACGCCTCGGTCGTGACCGTCGAGGCCGATTTTTGCGAGCAGGATTCTTATGGGTTTATGGTTGTTCATGGCTATAGTTCAATGGTTTGCGTGCGTTGCGTCAAGCCGTGTTGTGTGTTGATTTGGGCGGCCGGTCGATTTCGTGGGTTGAGGAGGATAAGTTGTGGGCTGGATTCATCGTGTCATTTGGATCGTGGTTGATGGATTTTGTCTCGTGGTTGCGATGGTGGATTCGTTGCGGAACCCTAACAGTACGCTAGCTTGCTTCGCGCGAAGGCAAAAAACTAGCTACGTCCCCGTTTCAATTCCGTCCCCGTTTCAATTCGCTGCGTTTGCCATCGGGCGTGATGATGGGTGCGCCAGTGCCGAAGTCGATCTGGGCTTCTTCGCCGGGAGTGCATTCCATCCTTCGGAATGGGACGGGGCTTCTGGCTCCCAGCTTGCGAACGAATCGCTGGACCGACTGGCAGCTTCCTTCGAATTCGTGATCGGATTGGAGATCCTGCCAGATTCGCTGACCCGACAGGCCTCGATCAAGGGCAGCTTTGATGACCTCTTCGTGCGGTTGGCACTTGCTCTGCCGCCCGGCCGACCCGGCGATCGAAATGGTTGGTTTTGAATCTTGGGGTGGCTTGGTGTCGCCCTGATCGCGTTCACGGTCGATGTACCGCTTGACGGTACTCCGATCGATCTCGAGATGAGCAGCAATATGCCGCTGAGACCACCCCAATTGGGCCAATACGTTGATTGCGTGTTGTTTCGCCACTGCGAGTACGTTTGCCATGCATAGCCTCCAGACCTGATGTAGTCAGGTCCAGAGCGTAGCAACGGCAACCCTGCCTCCGTAAAGTGGCTGGTTTTGAAGTGATTGTCACTGGTGGGGTTTGAGTGATGGCTGACAGTCTTATTGCGCAGTAACCAGGATTTTATTATGCAAAACAAAGCTCTTGTTGCAGTCGTCCTCGTGTTGGCCGCGTTTTCTCTTGTTGCGAATGGGCAGACGTTGGACGAGAATTGGACGATCACTGTGGCTGGTCAATCGGTCCCGGTCCACGCGGATGGTAGCTTCTTCATCCCGAACATCCCCGACCTCGACGCTGACGGATGCGGTGAGGGACGGTTCTTCGCCACAGGGTTCAACTACTCCGGCGCTGAATGGCTGTACGCGATGAGGTCAGCCTTACAAGCTGGAGATCGGCGAGCATGTCTTTCATCGCTGGCGGAACCAGTTCGATCGGCGGGCAGTGCCCTCCCTGCAGTGCTCTTGTCTGCTGCGGTGTGGCGTTGTTGCTTGGTGGTCAGTCCCCCACCCTTCCGCTTCGCTCAAGGATGGGGCACCCGCGCGTCATGGCGTTGGGGAGAGGCGATGGGAAAGGGTGGAATCGTTTGCAAACAAGCACCCCAAAAACGACTCCCGACCCCCTTCGACCCCCTTATCTCTACCATTCGGGGCCGCCGTCGTATGAGCCGTAGACTTCCCGCATGGTTTCTATGAGTTCGCCTACGGTTGCGTCTGCTTTTGCTGCTTTGATGAGTGCGGGCATGACGTTTTGGTCGTTGACGGCGGTCTTCTTGAGGTTGGCGAGTGCGTCGGCGTGTTGCTGCTGGTCACGGTTGGTTTTGAGTGCTTTGAGTCGTGCGACCTGGGCGTCTTCGGTTTTCTGTGTGATTTTGAGGAGGTCTACCTGGTGGTCTTCTTCATCGTCTACGAAGTCTGTGACGCCGACGATTTTCTGCTGGCCTGATTCGATGCGTTTGTTTTCCTGGAGTGCGGATTCTGCGATGGCGCGTCTGAAGTAGCCGCGATCAATGGCTTCGAGGACGCCGCCCATGGCGTCGATCTGGTCGAAGATGGCGTGCGCTTTGGCTTCCATTTCGTTGGTGAGTTTTTCGATGAAGTAGCTGCCGCCGAGTGGGTCTACTGTTTCGGTGACGTGGGTTTCGTTGGCGATGACCTGCTGGGTGCGGAGGGCGAGTTTGACGGATCCTTCGGTGGGGAGTGCGAGGGTTTCGTCCATGCTGTTTGTGTGGAGCGACTGGGTTCCGCCGAGAACGGCTGCGAGTGCCTGGTATGCGACGCGTACGACGTTGTTCATGGGTTGTTGTTCTGTGAGTGTGACGCCTGCGGTCTGGCAGTGCATTCTGCAGATGAGGGATCGATCGTTTTTGGCGTTGAATCGGTTTTTCATGACGTTTGACCAGATGCGTCGTGCTGCGCGTAGTTTTGCGATTTCCTCGAAGAAGTTGTTGTGGACATCGAAGAAGTAGCTGAGTCTTGGTGCGAAGTCATCGACGTTCAGGCCTCGTTCGATGGAGAGTTTCACATACTCCATGCCGTCAGCGAGTGTGAAGGCGAGTTCTTCGGCGGCGGTTGCGCCTGCTTCTCTGATGTGGTAGCCGCTGATGCTGACGGTGTTCCACATGGGCATGTGTTTTGTGCCGTATTCGATGGTGTCGATGACGAGTTTGACGCTTGGTCGCGGGGGGTAGATGTATTCGTTTTGTGCGTGGAATTCTTTGAGGATGTCGTTTTGGAGTGTTCCTCGGAGCTGGTCTGGTGTGTGTCCTTGTTCTTCGGCGACGCAGATATAGAAGGCGAGGAGGATGGCTGCTGGTGCGTTGATGGTCATGCTGGTGCTGACTTTTGAGAGGTCGATTCCGTCGTATAGGCGTCGCATGTCGTCGAGTGATGAGACGGCTACGCCGCAGCGTCCTACTTCTCCGAGTGCCAGTGGGTCGTCACTGTCACGGCCCATGAGTGTTGGGAGGTCGAAGGCGGTGCTGAGTCCTGTTTGCCCCTTTGAGAGCAGGAATTTGAAGCGTTTGTTGGTTTCTTCGGCTGCTCCGAACCCTGCGAATTGTCGCATGGTCCAGGTTCGTTTTCGGTACATTTCGCGGTGGATTCCGCGTGTGTAGGGGTATTGTCCTGGTTCTGCCAGGGATTTTTCGGGGTCGAAGTTTGCGAGGTCTTGCGGGCCAACGAATGGGTTGCTATCGACGTTGGCTGGCGTGGAATCGTTGGTGGTTGGTTTCGCGCTCATGGGTTTCCCTGGGTCCAGGTTGCTGGACGTTTTTCGATGAAGGCGTTCATGCCTTCTTTGGATTCGGAGTTTGTGAAGCAGTCTGCGAAGGCTGAGACTGCGTCGCCATCGCGGATGGCGCGTTTGACGAGGTTGATTGCGGCTGGGCTTCCTTTGATGAGGGTGTTGCAGAATGTTTTGACGGCGTCGTCGAGGGCGTTGATGTCGGGGACGACTTCATCGACGAGGTTGATCGATTTTGCGTCTGTTGCTGAGATTGCGTTTGCGCTGAAGATGAGGCGTTTTGCGGCTTGTTCGCCGGCGCGGTTGATGGTTCGTTGGATTCCGCCCCATCCGGGGAGCAGGCCGAGGGATGTTTCTGGCAGGCCTAGTTTTGCGCGTTCGACTGCGATTCTGAAGTCGCATGCGAGGACGAGTTCGAATCCGCCGCCGAGGGCTGCCCCGTTGATGGCTGCTATGGTGACGGAGGGTAGTGCTTCGATTTTGTTGAAGACGCGTGCTCCGAGTTCTCCGAATTCGGCGGCTTGCTCGCGGGTGTAGTTGGCCATCTCTTTGATGTCTGCTCCTGCGACGAAGACTTTTCCCTCGGCGCGGATGACGGTGAATCGGACGGTGTCGGATTTTGCGACGGTGTCGATGGCGTCTTCGAGGCGTTTGGCTGCTCCGGTGCTCATGACGTTCACGCCGGTCTCGGTTGAGATGGTGATGGTGGCGCGTTGGCCGTCGATGGTGACTTCTGCGTTTGTGCTACTCATGTTTGTGTGACTCTCAGCAGTGGTGTTTCAAAATGGATTGCCATTTTGTCTGGCCTGATTGTTCCGTATCTTGTGCAACGACCGTACTGGTCATCTTACACGAAGTCCGACCTATTCCCAAGCTGGTCGCGGTCAGGCTGTCGTGCGTGAAATCGCACTTTATGGCGCTGTTCCCGGGGTGTCGTGCATCACTTCAGTTCCTCAAG
>JAJRYY010000042.1 GCA_024275565.1 Planctomycetota bacterium | reverse complement strand
CATACATATGTGACGAAGGAAAAGGTGACCCCCGAACAATTAGCCGCCGTTCGTTTCACCCCCGCAGCCTTTCACGGCGAATGGAACTACACCATTGTACCCCAATGAGATTCATTTATGTTATTGTGGCGCGCCGCCTTATCCGGCTTCCCGCCTTACTGTCCGGCTTCCCATCTGTAATGCCGCGTAATGTCCGGTTTCCTGCCCGTAATGTCCGCTGATCGGACCCTATTGCGTTTGTGTTGTGATTGTAGGTGTTGCAAGCGGGGTGGGCAATCCGTCGGGGAGTGTCTGTGCGTTGAAAATCAGGGAGTATACGATTGCGGCTGCCACGAGCGCTTCTGCGATGGCGACTTTGCACTGTATTCGCTGAGCGACGACCCCTGGTTCCTCGGCGTCGTCTCCGCGATAGACCCAGAGGATCATGCCTGCGAAGCAGAGTGTTCCGGGCGACCCCAGCCACAGGATCAGCCAGATGTTCAAATCTGTGAAGTATGGTCTGTATAAGAGCATGACCATGGAGAGGGTCAGGCAGGCGAGTCCCATCCATACGGATGCAAATGCGAGCATGATTCAGCCCTGGCGCTTTCGTGCTTTTCTTGAGGAATGGCGTTGCTGCTCGATGTAGCAGATCGTTTTGTATGCGAGTCTGGCTGCGAGGAACTCCGTTACTACCTGGCCTGGGATGGGTGCGACTTCGACCAGGTCGAACGCGACGATTTTTCGCTCGGTCGCCACCCGTCGAATCAGCGATATGACCTGGTACCAGTCGAGGCCTCCTGGTTCGGGTGTTCCGGTGCCGGGCGCGTAGGCAGGGTCGAATCCGTCCATGTCGAATGTGATGTAGACCTTTTCGCCAAGTCCGTCGATTGCGCGGTCCATCCAGTCGGAAGTTGTGTGACATTCGCGGGCAGTGATGGGGGAGATTCCGGATCGCTTCATGTAGCGATGCTCCTCGACGGCGATGCAGCGGATGCCGACCGGGACGATTGTTGCTCCCATTTCGTGTGCCCGGCGCATGACGGTTGCGTGGCTGTACCTGCTTTGCTGGAGTGTGTCGCATAAATCCGGATGGGCGTCGATCTGGAGGATTGAGAGTTTTTTGTGTTGTGTCATGACTGCGCGCACGAGGGCGCCGGTGACGCTGTGGTCTCCGCCGAGGGCGATCATTGTTTTTCCGTCCCGCAGAATCGACCTGGCTGCGGTGGTGATATCCCTCTGCATCGCCTGTGGGCCGTCGAGGTTTGGGAGGACTGCGTCTACGGTGGCGATCCCACAGGCAGTCATATCCTTGCGGATTTCCTCGTCGAATGTTTCGATGTGTGCGGAGGCGTCGATGATCGCGCGTGGGCCATCTCGCGCACCGGACCGGTAGCTCGTCGCACTGTCGTAGGGAATGGGCAGGACCGCATAGCGTGCAGTCTCATACGCGCTCTCCAGCGGTTCGAGGTCCAGGAAATTCGGATGGATGCGTTGAAGTGTCACAGACAGTATCAACCAATATCGCAATAGCCGGCGTATGTTTTCTTTAATAAATCATTTTTAAGTGCGACGTCTTTCATTATTTTGACGGCTGGTTCGATGCGATTGAGCAGACGTTTCGGCGTGCGCGGTTTATTTCTCGCCAGCACATATTGCGCCATCAATGGGAAAGTGAGCGATGCACAGGAATATACGACGACATTGTTCTCATAGGCATCTTTCAGTTTTCCCCAGCTTCGCGCTTCTGCCGGGGTCGCTCCCGAAAGTCCGCCCCAATGTGGGGAATCGGTGGTCAGTTGTATGAAATAGTCATGTCCACCCTTGGATTTATCGAGCAATATCTGATGGAGGGTTGGCTGGGTCTGGAGGTAGAAATTCTTGGGCGATCCGCCGCCGATTTCGACCACGCCATTCAGATCTGCGTCGCGGATGAGGGCTGCGGTTTCGATGATGTCGAGTACCGGGTTCAACATGACATCCCGCTCGAACATGTGGGGTAGAATCAGATCCAGCCCGACCCCTGAATCGCCCGGTGACGAGGTATAAATCGGAAGATCAAATTTTGCCGCCCGGGCGACAAACGATTTATCGGGATGCTCCGCCATTGACTGGATCGAATCTCCGAGGGCTTTGTGGAGCTTGGCTGTTGAAAACGCTTTCGTTGTGTCGAAGGATTTCAATGCATTGAGAATTACGCGGTCTGTTGCGAGCAATGTGTCGTCATCGAAGATGAATACGTCGTAAATTCGAGCGACGCCCTCATCGGCCAGCTCGTTGTCGTCGACATTTGGCGTCCCCTGCACCATTGGCATCTCGAACGGGCGGTGCATATCGTGGTATAGATTCGCGCCGGTTGAGATAATTAAATCGACAAATCCCATTTCGATCAGTTTGCTGAATATTCCACTCATTCCGATGGGCGTCATGGCTCCTGCTATGGTCAGGGCTACGGTTGCACCGTCCGAGATCATCCTGCTGAACAGCTGGGCGGCCTCCGCCAGTCTCCGGCCATTGAACCCGCTGCGTGCATAGACATTGTCGATCATGTCTGCGACGACTTCGTTTCCGACAAGGTCCAGTGGTTCTATGGAGGGACCGTTCAGCCATCGGCTGTGTTCGTCGCTTTTGTTTTGACCGGGGCAGGTGTTTGGTTGACCGGGACATTGTCCCCCATTGCGCGTATGTTCCACGTAGCAACTTCCTTTCCGACTTTACTTATTCTCAACAAAATACCTACATGCAGAATACGGCTGCTGAGACAACTGTTGTCCACAGGCCATTTTTATCACCCTCGGCTGTCTGTACTACGGCCCGGGTCTGGACCACGAGTCCCTTCGCGCGGTAAATCTCGCGGCGTTCGTCGTAGGCTTTCTCTGGATCGAGATCGATTCCGTGGGTGGTTGCCAGCATGGTTGCGGCCATGTCTTCGACGAGATCTGCGCATTTCAGTCGCACCATTCCGTACCCATGGTGTTCTGAGATGTATCCGTAATCTTCGCTGTTGGCGGGTACGGCGAGTCCGACGCCTGCGCTTGCGAGCCGGCTGGGTTCATTTGTCCGACATTCCGCCATGACGCAATGGACGATTGCTCCTGTTGCGAGCTTTTTGAGTCCGGCGCTACGGGATATGATTTTGCATCCGGGTGGGAAAATGCTGCTGACGCTCACGAGGTTGAACCTTGCGATGCCTGCGACGCGGAGTGCTTCCTCGAAGGACTGGAGACTCTGCCGGTGCTTTCCCATGCCTCTCGTGAAGAACATATACCGTGGTACCATCTGGTGCGATTGCAATCCTGTCTTCTCCAATGCGAATTTTGTTGTGGCGGTGGACCCCATTTACCGATCGGGGTGACGTATTATACGCCTTCGCGTCTGATCCACAAATATCAGCCTTCCCCCGGTGGATCTGAGGGCGTTGCATGTCTGCGGGAGGGTGTAAATCGGCGAGTTTTCTCTTGCCATCGTCGTGCGGGGGAGGGTAATATGCCCGGATGTCCATTCGGTCGATACACTCAGCGTGTCTGATGTCCTTTGTGTGGTTGATTCCAGGCGTGGCGATCGCTCAACAGGCGGGTGCTGCTGGTTCTGACCTCACGATCGGCCCTGACCTCACCATTTCCGACATTAACCAGGTGCGCCATTGGACGACTTCCGGGCCTGTGGACGGTTTTCGTGCCTATTCGCTTGGCACTGCATCCTGCAATATCGGCGATACTTCGATTTCCTGGCTTGCGTCGCCCAATCCGAACCACCCTGTGATCGCCCCTGCCATGTACCGCCTTGAAAACGGGCAATTCGAGCAGATCGGTATCGGGTGGGTACGCCACAATGCCTGCGCCATTCAGCAGGGTACTTGTGGAACGTGCATCCCGGGTGATGTGTGTATTGAGCTTGGTGCGGGGTGTTCGACTGTGAACAGTGCGACCACCAACGGTAGTGCAGCCAGCCTCGGACCGAGATCCGAAATCAATGCCGGGGCAGGAACCAATCTCGGAGCATACGCTTTCCCCTCCGGTCCTTCGTCGCTGGCTGGCAGATTGCTTGTCAGGGATACCGATCTGGACCCGACGCTGCATCCTGCTGCACTTTATTTCGTGGAGGCGCAGCATGTTGCTTTCGACGATGCCGAATCCGGTGACCGATCCAATGACAACAACAATGCCTCCACCCGCCCCGTCACGCTCAACCCCGACACTTTTAATATGTTTCCAACCGAGCAGACCAGCGAGCAGCTCCCTGCCATCCGGGTGTGGGAACAGATTGATGCGGCTGTGCAGGTGGAGACTGTCGACATCGTTGATGATGGGCGGCTTCTCGTCGCGCACCGTGTGATGCCTCTGGGTGACGGGGTGTGGCGTTACGAATACGCCGTCCACAACCTGAATGCCCACCGCTCGGTGGGGGCGTGGTCCATCGCGCTGCCGAGCAGCGATGCAGAACCTGATGGCGATTCTTTCACGCATATCACGCTCACAAACGTCGGGTTCCACGATGTCGACTATCACAGCGGTGAGCCATTCGACCCCACCGACTGGCCTGCCGAGATCGGGTCCGATCTTATCACCTGGTCCACACAGTTGTTCGACGAAAACCCCAATGCCAACGCGCTGCGCTGGGGAACCCTCTATAACTTCCGTTTCGACGCGAACGCACCGCCGCATCCGGGCGTCGCCACGATCGGACTGTTCAGACCAGCCGTCCCGGACACCGTCACTCTCACCGTGCAAACGCCGGCGATTCTGGGCGATGTGAATGACGACAACGCGGTCGATATCGCTGATGTGGCGATGTTCCAGGACTGCCAGACGGGGCCGTTCATCGTCATCGAGAATCCCAACTGTGCCATGGCGGATCTGGACGCTGATTCAGACGTGGATTTCGCAGATTTTGCCGTCCTTCAACGCATGATTCAGTAACCCCGCAGTCTCCGCCGGACCCTATACATGTGGTCCTCTTCCACGTGATCAGGGGGAATGACGAACCGGCCGGTTGTGTTTGGCGTGTCGGTCGGTGCTGGCGGTCGGTGTGTCGGTCGGTGTTCGCGGTTGCATCCGGGATGTTCCGGTCGTGGAAGACTGGCCGGGGTAGCTCCATATCACCGGGGGCAGCGTCAAATAACCGGGGGTAAAGGCAAATAAAGCGCAAAATCGCTCTAATCGTCTTGAAATCTTCGCACCTGGGGTGGTATCATCACTGGTACGGCCGTTTTCCCCGGAGATTCCAATGCGCCATCTGCTGATGTCCGCCAGTGTACCTGGCGGCTTGAACCCTTGTTATGCCCTCATGTCTGCTTCCACATGCCGGTGGATGTTCGCGGTGCTATTCGCACTTTCACCCATGACTGCCATGGGCGGAACGGTCGTCATTGCACATCGGATGGATGCGAGCATTGAAGGTGAGGAATTCTCCGAATTCGGTGGGCCTGTGTTGAATGATGCTTCACAGGTTGCGTTTGTAGGGCGGATTGGATCGGCTTTGGCGAATGCGGATACGGGCGTCTTTCTGGATGAAGGGGGAGGCCTGCAATTTCTGGCCCGTGAGGGGTCGCGGATGATGGGGTTTGCCGACCGGTTCCACGACGACCTGTTGAACGATGCGTCGCGGGCTGAACTGGCGATGAACAATGTCGGACAAGTTGCCTTCTGGACGCGGGACCAATCGGACAACAGTTTTGAGGCCATCTATGCATGGGATGGCGTTCTGATGCGGCCGCAAATATTTTCGAACCACTCAGCTCCGGATGGGAATGGTTTTTTCACGGCCTTCAGCCGCAGCATCGGAATCGCTGAGTTTGGCGGCGTGATCTACCGCGCCGAAATTGAAGTTGCTGACATCTCCCAGAGTGGAATCATGGGGATATTCATACGCGAAAAGATCGTCACAGGGTCTACGTTTCGGATCGTGCGGGATGGTGACATTGAGGCATCCAGTCTGGAGCCTGTCGCGCTGTGCGGTGTCAACTCACCCTGCGGTCGTGATTTTGGGTTTAATGCCAATGGAAACGTTGCGAATTACGCATTTGTTGTGAATCCGAGCTTTCTCAACAGGGTTCAACGGAATTTTGCGAGTGGGCCGCCAGTCGCGGTGGGTCAGGAGTTTGGCGCTTGGGCAATCAATGGACTGGTCATGACCGGGCTGGGTCTAGATCCGTCGGTGAACGATCAGTTTGAGGTCGCATTCACGGCTGGCGTGGGGGGTGGAAGCTTCTCGACGACGCCGAAAGTTGTGCTGCGCAAGCGGAATGAGACAGGGTTCGGCGCGACACAGGTTGCCTTGACAGACGACCCTGCTCCGGACGGGAACGGCGTGTTGGCGCAGATGTTTCGACCGGTGATCAACAACGCCTCGCAGGTCGCGTTTGTATCGTACTTCTGGCAGACGGCGGATGCTCCGAATGATATTTCCGGGATTCTGCTCAGCACCGACGACGTGCCCGCCATCATCGCACGCCAGGGTGACCTCGCACCGGGCGGTGGTATTTTTTCGGCGATGGTCGATGCTGAGTTCGCATTAAGTCATACCGGACTTGTGGCGTACCAGGCTGACCTGCACGGCCTACCGGTTCAACAGCAGGTTGTATTCCTGAGCGATGGTACTGAAACATTGGAAGTTGTACGGACTGGTGATCCATTGCTCGACAGCACGATCGAAAGCATCGAATTTGTCGGTGGCAATTCACGACAGCGTACGGGGTTGAACGATTTTGGACAGGTCGCGTACCGGGTCTCCCTGACGAACGATCTTGAGGCGATCGCGCTTTTCACACCGGATGCACTTTGGCGGACGGGTCTGTCAGGAAACTGGGACGATGCGAACAACTGGAGATTGAACATCCCGCCGGCAGGCGTGCATGACACCATCGTCGACTCAGCCACCCTCATCACGGTCGCAGGTCCGTCCTCAGATACGAGCGTGAATGCCTTAACAATCGGTCCGGGACCAGTGGAAATGGTACTGCCCGCCGGATCCCATGTGCAGTGCAACGGTCAATTTGAACTGTCTGATAACGCAAAACTCACGCTCGAAGTCAGCGAATCGTCTCCGACGTCTGCAAGTCGATTCGACGTCACCGGCGATGCCATCCTCTCAGGCGAATTTGAACTCGCAACGACAGGCGGATTCGTCCCACTCCCAGCCCAGCAGTTCGACGTCATCTCTACCGACACCGGTACCATTCAGGGACAGGTCACTGATGTGCAAGGGATCTTTGCCTACGTCGTGCAGTACACGCCAACATCCATGGTCGTCACCGTACTCCCGCGCGCTGGAGATCTGGATACATGGGCAGCCTTCAGCGCCTGCGCCAGCAGTGTCGATACTCCGCCCGACCCGGACGGTTCATTCACCCCCGATGGCTGCCTGACAGCCTTCGATACGGACGAAGACGGTGACGTGGACCTGTTGGATTACGCCGACCTTCAGGTGTTTTTCGAATAAAATCGTGTATGTTTGACTTGCAGGGCAAGCACCATCAGCCAACCTCCACAAACTTCCGCAACCCGTCATCAAACATCTGCATCCAGCCCGACCGCAGCGATTCGACCTGCTGATCCTCGACCCGGCCAAAGAGCGCATCCGATACGACGAGGCGCGTCCCTTTCTCAGTCTCGTTGAGCTTCAACGTCAGAAGCGTGTTGCACGGTCCGCCCCAGTCCTGTGTGCAATGACCAGCCAATGACATCGACTCATTTGTGGACAGAGCAATTACCGTATACCAGAGAAGACCCTTCTCACCGTCCTGCTCGAACAGCCGACCACCGGGGACCGGCTCAAGTGTCACGATCGAATCCTTCCCCAGAACGTGGAAATCCGGTAGCCACCATGTGCTGAGCTGATCGGTAATCGCACGCCACACGCGCGACGGAGCAGCCTCAATATCAATCTCAAATTCATATTGCACCACACGAGCTTCGTAGGTTGTTCCTGCCATCATTTCATCCTTTCCGGCTTCACTGGTTTTATGGGTTCTACCGTTTCATCTGGGTCCAAACTCAACTCGACGACATCCTTCAAGCGTCGCAAGGCTGAGCTCATCTTTCGTCGCCGCCCGTCGATCCACCGACGCGAGATTCGGTCGATGGGGACGGGATTAAAATGGTTCCAGCGGACCCTGCCCTGCCATCGCACGACCACAAGCTCGGCTGCCACCAGCACCTCAAGATGCTTCATCACGCCCGTGCGACACAGCGGTGCGAAGGCTTCGACGATCGCTCCCGTGGTCATGGGCGTATCAGCCAGCCGGTCCAGCATCTCCCGCCGTCGCCCATCGCTGAGGGCACGCCATACGCGATCGTCTTCGGTGGCTGGCGTCTTCATGTCACTATATTGTGACATATTGTTGTGCCATGTCAAGTATCAGGGCAGATTTGGCATTCAAGCCAGATCAAAACGAAGCAGACGTCACTTGATTCGTTACCCCATTGCCAATATCGGGGCATCGTGCTAGCATGACGCGTGTTCGGTGTTGGCATCACATGTGTACTTGGTGTTGGCGCCGCGACTCAATTCTCCCTGTCAGCACTTCCGCGGCAGGAGCCTCATCGCTCCTCATAGCCAAGCGTGCATACAGGCTGGTCCCGTGTGGGTCCAGTGGGTTGCACTTCGGTGGCCATTCGTGCAGAAGGACCAACCAACCCGGCTTTATAGCCCGGGAACGGGTGCGGTGGGTATTCACAAAAAGGATTTGGACTATGGTGGCACATATGGATAGAGCGATCATCCCCGCGGAGTATCGTGGGGAGCAAGCGTTACCATCACGCTGGGATCTATGCAATATAACGGATGGTCTAATAACGACAGCTCTTCTGTTGGCTGCGGGGTCGGGGTCGCGTTTACAGCCGTTGACGGACAATTGCCCCAAGTGTCTCACGGAAGTGCATGGTATTCCCATTCTCAAAAGGCTTGTTTCCTGCCTGGTGGAGGAGGGATTCAAACGTTTGGTGGTCGTTGTTGGCTACCTTGACGCGCAGATCCGCGATTACCTGGAGCTGCACGCCTCGGGGCTTGAGATCGAATTCGTGGACTGTCGAGAGTACGCCACGACGAACAACATCTACTCCCTCTGGCGGGCCCGCAATTACATTCGAGAACCGTTTGTTCTGATCGAGTCGGATCTGGTGTTCGATTCGCATCTTCTGGGCCAGATGCGCGTGCGCGATCGTATTGCCGTGGCCCGTTTTCAGACCCCATTGCTCGGAACGACGGTCTCGATAAACGAGTTCGGACGCGTCTTGTCGTTCCGCGTCGGATCCGATCCAGGTGCATCCGAGTTGGGGCATAAGACCGTCAACGTGTACAGCTTGTCGAAGGCGACCTGGCTGCAAGTGGTCCGACGGCTGGATGAGCGTATCGCGGCTGGCAGAGTGCATGATTATTACGAGGTTGTTTTCGCGGACATGGTGACCGACGGGTTGCTGGCGCTACAGTCGGTACATTTCGACGAAGGACGCTGGTGCGAGATTGACACGCTCGAAGACCTGCGATCAGCCGAACACATCTTTCTTGATCCCCCAAACGGACACGGAGCACGGATGGCGAGTCGCCCGTACTTCCCGCGGGGATCGTGACGGTCTCGCAGCGAGGAAGCGATCTGGGTGGTATCGCGATCGCCGAAGGAACCCCACCTCAACTGGATTACGCAAAGGTTCGGGCGTACTGGAAAAGTGCTCGCCCATCGATGCTTGGCCCGTATATGATGGATGGGTTCGGGTTTCCCGTCGGCGCGGGGCATTTTCGCTTTCGCGGCGAACTGAAGGCAGTCGAAGACGCGATACAACACCTGGGACCAGATACGTCGGTACTGGACCTTGGCAGTGGCGTAGGGGTTTGGGCTGAATACTTCGCACAACGCTTCGGGAAGGTTGTTGCAGTCGAAGCCAGCGCAACGCTTTACGACGTGCTGAAGGAGCAGTGCTCACGTTACCCCAATGTGACCACACACAACTGTGACGTATTGTCCTTCGATCTAAAGGATGAACTTGAACACACCGCTGTAACTGAACCCGCTGGTGGGTTTGGGTTGGTTTTTCTCGGTGGTTTGTTGATGTATCTGAACGACCGTGATATTGCAAGCCTGCTGCGCAAGCTCATTCCGCACCTTGAACCTGGGGCGATCGTACTGTGTCGGGAGTCTACAATTCGCCACGGTACCCATACCAAACAAGGTGATTATCAGGTCGTATACCGTTCGGTCGAAACATACCAGAGCATTCTTTCCGACGCCGGGTTCGATGTCGTTAGCGTCCAGGCCAACACCGCATACATCAACGTACAGATGGCCTGCGAACTGACCAAAAAATGGAAGTCGCTGCTTCCAGAGCGATTCCACTGCCTCCCCATCGCCGGACGCCTCGCATACTGGGGATACCGTCTCGGCTACCCGTGGAACACGAGGTTGATCCCCTGGATTATGGGCAAGATCGGTTGCGAGTTCCCGTTGTTGACGAACCACTTCTTTGTTCTCCGCCCAGGTGGGCAGACCGTTGTGGACCGGCGAGATACAAGGGAATGCGGGTCGCAGAGAGCGGAACAGAAAACTGAGAAAGTGTGTTGAACACCCAGGTGAGGTTCATCTACCGCAATCTCCCGAACATCGTTTCGTTCCTCGGCGTTCTACCGCTCTGCATCCTCCTGCGGGTGGATGCGTTTGTGTATCTGTGTCCGCTCATCATCTACAACAACATCATGGACGATCTGGACGGAATATTGGCCAAAAAGCTGAGGCTGGGTAGTAAATTCGGCGCGGGCTTGGACAATGTATGCGACGCGGTCTCACACATTCTGATTGTGATGGTGGTCGGTTCTCATTATGGCGGAGTCGTGTTGGCAGCAAGCCTCCTCGCAGCCATAGCGATTCTTATTCGCGTTGTCCAGCGGGTAGATCCGTCCTACGCAACCGGCAGTGGGACGCCAACCAACGAACTGATGCGTCACATCCTCCTCGTGATCCTGCTCCATGCGTTCTTTCGGCGGACCGAATCGGTGGGCGGATTCGACATCAACCCATACCTCGTCGCCGTGTTCGTTTTGAACGCAGCGTCGATGCTTGTCCCGTTCGCGATGCCACACCTCATTCGCGCAAAAACCACGTCAGCCAAAGCGATTCTGGGCGTCAATATCGCGCTTGCGATGGCGTTGTATATCCCGGTCACCGTGCTTCCCGTAGCGACAGCCTTCCTGGGCACCTATTGCTACTCATTCACGGTGGGCGGTGTGCGATGGTTTCGGAGGGCATGACTTTTACATGGGTATCGGCATCGCTGACCCAAGTCCGCCAGACAGGAACCGCGTCATGGTAACGGCATGGCATCGTCATCCGGCAGGTCATCATCGTCAATCTCGCCCGCGCGAGATCAGTTTACATATAGCATCCCGCAGTACGCCAATAATGTTTCCGCTTTTACGCGTTGTTCGCATTGTCGGAGCATCGACTAACCCCGGAATTTCGATGTTCAAGCGAATAACTTCATGGAGTGCGAAATATTGCCGGTCCGAGCCGTTTATCTTGACAGGTGTAATCCACCGTAGTTTTTTGAGTAGCCTAATACCTGATCTTGAGAATCCCCAGTCGCGAATCAGTTCGACTTGAGTTACAAAACGGGGTTGAATTAACTCTATACTATCGAGCAGGTCACGACCTATATCACGGTGGGCGGCCAAATTTTGAGCAAAGTTAGACATTTCTGGCGAACATTTTACAGCAGGTTTGTATCCTCTTTTTACCTGAATCATACTGAAAATTCTCCTGTTGTGTTGCTTGTGTTAAACGGCAATGTTCTTACAAAAGTGGCAAGCCGATCCGCCTCCGAAGGCGTAAAATCCGTAGGCAATTCCAACCTGACAGCAAAATCGGGCCGCACCATAAATTGGTGTGAAATTCTCGCGACCTTGTCGTTCGTGTTGCTGATGGTGTGTGGTTGAATCTCGTTTGGCGGACGGGAGTTTCCAGCCCCATTTGTAGACGGTAACGGTGGTTGGCAGCTTATAGCAGTTGTTTGATCATCGCTTCCCGAACCTGGTGTTATTGTTGTCGATGATGACGACAATTCCTGAAGTCGAAATCCGCTTTTCCAAGTAAACTGGGATTTTGCTCTGGGCCGTTTGTTCTTAAGTTCGCCTAGGCCAATCCGCTGAAATTCTCGGAAAACCTGATATACAGCATCGTGTCGTGCTTTTGACTTTCGATTGTCACTCAATTTTCTTGCCACGGATGCAACGTTGATTATTGCGCGGTTACGCTCATATCCGCTAAACACATCAAGGACCGCCCTAACGTCTTCGTTGTTCCTAGCGAGGCATTCAAGATCCACAAGACTCTGTTCATTTTCAATCACTACCGTCTCCTAATTCTCATTCAAACTCCTACCAATACTCCACCTGGCCGCATTCTAACCCATGCAAGACATAAAGCCAACACTAAGTCGCTATTAAATGATTATTGCGATATTTATTTATTGAAACGCCTTTTTGAGCCGGTAAGCCTCGTTTTTTGAGCGATACATAGTTTTTAATCGGCTTCGACGGCCAGTATTTGCCGAATCGGTGGTATCGAGATGGGTTGAGCCATTTAGTGCCCAATTTGCGCGCATCGACTAATCAACGATTGGAAATTCAGCGGGCTTCGTGCGCGAAAAGGACGAAACCATAACACAGGAAGTACCGTTTCTCCGCGTAAATAGTGATCCGACAAACGAGGTAACGGCTCCTTGGAGGGCGTGGTTCCTGGTGCATAATACGCTACGAAAACCGTGATTAAAGCGGCATGGCGTCGTCGTCCGGCAGGTCCAGATCGTCTAGGTCGAACTCTGCCAACCACTGGTCCGTATCCAGATCACTCGGCGTCGGTTTACTGTCTGAATCTCCCGGCGACGCATCAGCCGGAGACGAACCGTGCGATCCGGACCCGCGCCCTGCACCCCTATCGATACGCCCCACAAACGACCCACTATCGCACACCCGACACTTCCGATACCGAGCTTCATAGGTAATCGCACCGTCGCTGCTGACAATCTCAAGCTGCGATGGCTGCGACGACTTATGGATCATCTCAATAATCACATCGTCAGCCGTCAGATTCCCACTAAACCGAACGCTCACCTCGCCACCCATCTGCTGCACCAGTCCCCCACCCGGCGCCGATCCATCAAACACGATCGTCACCCGCCCAGACCGCTTCGCACCCCATCGACCCACCATACGCACCAACGCCTCACGACCCGCCATCGACCGCTTAGCATGCGCATAAACCGCGTGCATCAGGTTGTTCCCATCAATAATCACATGCAGTCGAGCATCAGCCACCGCTATAACACCCCGGCACCGGTCATAGCTTCAATCGCAT
>JAJRYY010000041.1 GCA_024275565.1 Planctomycetota bacterium | reverse complement strand
GTGGATCAGTGGGAGACGGATACGGAGGTTGCGGGGGAGAAGTTGTGCGAGGTGGCGGGGCGGGTGTGCTACATGAGCTTCGCCAAGCCGCGACCTGGAGGGAATAAGGCGTATCTGGACCGGATAATATCGGTGCGACATGGGAGTGTGCTGGAGCATGCCGTCTTCAATTTCATCTTCACGGGGGTGTCGCGATCCTTTACGCATGAGCTAATTCGACATCGGGCGGGGTTCGGATATTCCCAGCTTTCGCAGCGGTATGTGGATGAATCTGAGACAGCTTTTGTCGAGCCGAGTTGCATCGCTGAGGATGCGGAGCTGCATGAGGTGTGGATGGCTGCGATTGGGGAGTGTCAGTCTGCGTATGTGAAGCTGGTGGATGGGTTGGCGCGTAAGTTCGGCGATGTTGAAGATAAGACATTGCGTCGGAAGCTTGCGCGGCAGGCTGCCCGATCGGTGCTGCCGAATGCTACTGAGACGAAGATTTTCGTGACTGCCAACGCCCGGGCGCTGCGACACTTTGTGGAGTTGCGGGCGAATGAGCATGCCGAGACTGAGATTCGGGTTGTGGCTGCCAAGGTGCTGACTATTCTGCAGGAACATGCTCCGAATATATTCTGCGATTATGAGATGGTGTCGTTGTTTGATGGTACGAGTGCAGCGAGCACGGAGAATGTGAAGGTTTAGTGAGATTTGGTTGGATGGCGATCACACTGGCGGACAAGCCGCCAGTGGCACCCGCAACTGTGAGTTACCAGCTATGCTGAAGGCTGCTTATCCGTATTACCTTGGTAATAAACCGGTCGCGGCGAATGCGGATCTCGCGGTGACGAATAAGTATACGGGTGAGATTGCGACTCGGGTTGCACTGGCAGATGCTAATACGATTGATCAGGCGATCGGTCTTGCTGACGGTGCCCGTGACGCTTGTCGGAAGATGTCGTCGCATGCGCGGGCTGCGGTGTGTCAGCATGTTGTGGAGCAGATGCTGGAGCGTTTTGATGAGTTGGCGACGGCGCTGACGATTGAGGCTGGCAAGCCGATCAAGGATGCCCGGGGTGAGGTATCTCGGGGAATCGATACGTTTCGTCTGGCGGCTGAGGAGGCGACGCGTATTTATGGGGAGTATCAGTCGCTGGATATATCGCCGCGTGCGACGGGGTATGAGGCCGTCATCAAACGCGTGCCGATTGGGGTGTGTTCGTTCATTTCGCCATTCAATTTTCCGATCAATCTTGCTGCTCATAAGATGGCGCCTGCGATTGCGTGCGGGTGTCCGTGGGTGTTGAAGCCTGCGTCTCGAACGCCGATCGGGGCGATTATTATTGGTGAGATACTGGCTGAGACGGATCTGCCGAGTGGGGCGTTCAGTATCCTCCCGTGCTCGCGTGATGGGGCTGACCTTTTTACGACGGATGATCGGTTTAAGCTGCTTTCATTTACGGGGTCTCCTGATGTGGGGTGGTCGCTGAAGGCGAAGGCTGGGAAGAAGAAGGTTGTGCTGGAGCTTGGGGGCAATGCTGCGTGCATTGTGGATCGTGATTGCGACGTGGACTATGCGGTTGAGCGGTTGATGATCGGGGCGTTTTATCAGTCGGGGCAGTCGTGTATCGGTGTGCAGCGGGTTCTGATTCACGAGTCGATTTATGACGATTTTAAGGCGAAACTTGCGTTGGCTGCCGCGAAACTGCCGGTGGGTGATCCGATGAATGAGGATACCTTCATTGGTCCGCTCATTACCGAGAATGACGCGAAACGGATTGAATCGTGGGTGGGGGATGCTGTCGCGAGCGGGGCGAAGGTGCTTTGTGGTGGGAAGCGGGATGGGGCGTTTTTTGATGCGACGTTTGTGGAAGATGTTCCTCGCGATGCGGACCTGACATGCAAGGAGGCGTTTGGACCGGTGGCGACGGTTGAGCCGTTTGCGACTTTCGAGCAGGCGTGTGAACGGGTGAATGACAGTGTGTTTGGGTTGCAGGCTGGGGTTTTCACGCGTGATATGCACAATGTGTTTTATGCGTGGAACGAGCTGGATGTCGGCGGGGTTGTGATCAACGATGTGCCTTCATTTCGGGTGGATAGCATGCCGTATGGCGGGGTGAAGGATTCGGGGCTGGGGCGCGAAGGGATTCGATACGCGATTGAGGATATGACGGAGCCGCGACTGCTGGTTTTGAACCGCGTCGGGCTTGATCCCAGGTAGTGTGGGAGATTTTGTTGCATATTGTTATGTTGTATGGGGTTTAAGGTGCATACCGTTCGTCGCGGTGATCTTCTCCGTGGCAGGTGAGTGTGCAGCTTCCTGCGAATTGGCCGAGGTCGCGGAATTCGAGCCGCCCGGTTTGTGGTTCCGGTCGCACGGCTGACGTGTCGAAGTTTATCAGATGTGAGTGATCTGAAGTTGATGCGACGATAGAACTGACGCCGTGCGGTGCGTGGCAGACCGAGCATGGCGTGCTCTCCTCGACAATGTGCATTCTATGTTCCTTGAAGCTGTCGTCGCTGAGTATGCTGCTGCGTAGGTGGCATTTGTAGCACATTGCGTATTGTACTGCGGATTCCGTGGCGGATGTGGCGACGACATAGTTGCGTTCGAGCAGGAATGGATAGATGGATCCGTGGGGGCCATCGGGGCCGCCGCCATTGTTGCGTGGTCCTGAGTCGTTGTTGTGGCAATCGGTGCAACGGATGAGCGATCCCGGCGTCCAGCCAGGGTCGAGGCTGACTGTGTCGGTGCTTGTGACGCTGGTGACCACCGGGTGGTAGCTGGGGTTGTTTGGCGTGAATTTGAGTCGCAGATTGGAGGTCTGCGCGAGTCTCTGGACTGGGTTCTGGGTCCGGACGGCTGTGTCGCCGTGGCATCGGAAGCATATCTGGTATTCAAACTGTGCGTTGTCGACAGGAGCGCCACCCGAAGTGATGCCGGTCGATCCCAGCAACGTTGGGCCTATGGGGATGTATCCGGTGGTCTGCGTGATGGGTTGGGCGGCGTGCGGATTGTGACAATCGGTACACACGACGTGGTCCTGAGACGGAGTGGAGGACTCGGCTGGGTCGTGGATGTCGAGAAATTTGGTCGAATCGTGTGCGCGTAGTTTTGTGATTTCCGACGAGAAATTGGTCTGTGCGACAGTCCCATTGTGGCATCGCAGGCAATTTTCTTCCTCCTGTCGAGCTATGAGCAGGCGTTCTGCGCCCCCTGCGGCGTGCGGTCGGTGGCAGCTTCTGCAGGCGTTTTGTGCGACGGAATCGAAGGGCCACTCTCCTGTGTTAGCGCCCGCAGTTGAGGCTGGTGTCGTTTCGTGGCTGCTGCCTCTCCAGCCGTTCATGCGATGACACGCTGTGCAGAGTTGTCCGAATTCGTCTCTGATGACGAGGAAGTCGCCGTTTGAATTGTCGTGTGGGTTGTGGCAGGATGTACACTGCATTTTGCCAGTTGCATCGAGCCTGATCGCTGGAGGCAGGGTGTTGGGGTCAATCAGTTGGAGGTCTGAGGCGGCCAGTGAGGATGTGTAGGGGAAGCTGACGGGGTGATCGTTGGACAGGTCTGTGCCAAGATTTGTCAGCCCTGCCGGGATGAAATCGCTCCCAGCCATTGCGATTTTGTCGGCTCTGCTGAGTACAAATCCCAGGGCGATGGTCCCGTCATGACAACTGAGGCAAAGCTTGCTCGATCCGTTGGGTTGGCCTGGCTGGGCGTCGAACGTGGAGGACGTGTAAATGGTGTAGCTTCCGCTTTTCAAGCTGCGGTTCCAGAGTGGTTTGAGTCCTGACGTGTTGTGGGGTGCGTGGCAGAAGATGCAGACCTGTTGCTCGGTTTGGGCGCGGAGTGTACCCGGGCCTGAGATGGACAGGTTATGAACGGTGTCTGAAACGCGTTGCTGTGCGATCGCAGGGTCGATGTGGTTGATTGTCAGCGTTGCAGATAATAGCACGATTGTTCTGGATAATCTGTTCATGGTGTTTGCTCTTGTGCGGGTTTGTGACTTGTGAGGTCTGGTCTGGATTGTGATCGGTCAGGTTGGGTTTGGAGCTTTAGATAGTCAAATACCTGGATGCGATTGTTGTACGAATCGCACACCCATATTCGGTCGTTTGCGTCGATGTGGATACCTCCGGGCAGCCAGAATTCGCCTGGACCATTCCCCTCTTCCCCCCAGTATAGAAGCAATTGACCTGCACGATCGAAGACCTGGATGTTCTCAAATCGGGCATCCACGACGTAAATGTGTCCGTCGCTATCAATGGCGATGGATTTGGGGAGCGCAAAATCGCCCGGAGCGTCGCCCGCTTTCCCGATGACGATCGGAGGATCGCCTTTGAGCGATATCCCCTGGATTCGCCGATTCCCACTATCGGCAACCCAGATGCGATCCCGGTCGATCAGGAGGTCTGAGGGATAATTGAATTCGCCCGGTGCATTGCCCCGCCGGCCGATTATGCGAAGCGTTCTGCCCTTTTCGTTCAGTACCTTGACGTTGTGGGCGCCAATGTCGAGAACGAACAGTTCGGATGTTTGTGGATTCCAGTCGAGCGCAACCGCTCTAAGAAGGTCCGGGTCGGTTTGAACGGTTTCGATCAGCGTGCCATCGTTTTCCTTTATTTTGTAGATTGAACTGGCTTCTGCATCACATAGAAACAGCGTTCCCGGTGGTCCGATGCAGATGTCGATTGGGGTGAGCAGTTGCGACTGCCCGATGCGTGTGATTCTGGTGAATGTTCTGTCGGTCAAATCGAGCATGTCCACGCAGCGTCCACCGGGATCGCATACCCACACGCGTTCGCCGCTTCGGGAGCAGACGACCGACCGAGGTCCGAAAAGTGCGTCGGGTTTTTCGGGTCCTGCCATCAGGTCACGGAACACGTCCCATGCTTTACGTGCGGGCTTGAGGTCGGCGGCGGTACGTAATTGGCCGACGTAGCGGATGCGCGGTTTTGTGGGCGCGGATGGCCAGGTTGGGGCGTTTGCGACGGGTTCGAACACAGGTTTGAGTGGTGTTCGACAACCGAGCAGACCCGAGCCCACCAGGCAGGACAGTGACGTGAGTGTGGCCAACCTCAGTGACAAGGGATGTACTGCCCTCAGTCGACAGGTTGCATCATTCCGCCATGTTGTTCCTTTGACATTCATGCCCTTGGCTCCACGTTTGATATCGTTCCCTTGTCAGGTCATTCTGCATTCCGATCCTGTCAAAATCTTCGTACGAATTGTACCAGTAGTGTTTGTGATTGATCCTCTGCGAATGCGTTATTGAATACTCCATATTCGTAGGTGAGTTTAATCTCAGTTGTGCGGAAGGACCACTCGGTTGACACATCAAAGTTGATACCCTCGTTATCTCCACCAATGCTGTCCCGTTCATTTCGGTATGCGAACCCGGTGTTGATGTTGAATTTTCGCGTGATGGGGTGGCGGTATCGACCGTCGACTGTCCAGAGCGTGATCTTGCGGGCGAGCTGGTCGCGAAATGTGATGTCGGACCACACCGAGCTGATGCTGGCGGTTGCCTTTCCGATGTTGCGTGAATAATCACCCCCAATGCGAAACGATTCGAAGGGGCTGATGGTGGAATTGTGGTCCTCGATTTCGGCAAATAAGCGGAACCTGTCTTTTCTATACTCAGCGCCCAGTATGTGGGAGGTGATATCCTCGACCGAAGTGCCCATTGCACTGGGTGGGGTTAGCGTCTGGTTCTGCTGATACAGGCGATAGTAAATGCTCAGCCCGAAATCGAAATCCTGCCGGATCCCGAAGCGGTGCTGTATGGTGTTCAGGTCGAAGTCTCCAACGAGTGTGCTCTGGTAGCTGAGCAGGACAGTTTCCTCATCGCGAATGCGACCCGTGGGGATGCGATCAATTTCGATGCGATTGCCGAAATTCTGGATTCGGAAATCGCGTCCTCGCACGAAGGTTTCGGTTCGATCTTCACGCATGATGGTGAGCGTCGCCAGGTTGATGTTCGGATCGGTGATGATGATCGGGTCCGGGTCGCGAAACGTGTGTGGCTCGTCGGTCATGGCGATGATCTGGTCGCCACCCGTGCGTTTCTGCAGCTCGAGCTGGACGGAATAATTGCTTCGCAACATTCCCCAGCGATTCTTCTTCTGGTAGTCGAAGTATGCTCCAATCGTCTGCCGATTGATGTTAAGCCCTGAACCGAATTCCTGATTTTGGTAACGGCCTGATATACGCGATGTGAGGCTTTCATAGAGTCGGTGCTCGATGCTGGCGGAGATCGAATAGTTCGTTTCCTGGACCGGTTGGGCACCGGACAAATTGCCCTGTGTACGATCGATGAAATTGAACACATACCACGATCGCAATCGATCGGTGTGTTGCAGACGCAGGGTTTCCCACCATTCCAGACGTTCGATGGCGAATGACCCCTGCTGCTCCATGTAGCGCATGGTGCTATCCAGTCGGTGCTGCTTGTCACTGCCAAAGTCGAGTCGATGTTCGATGCTGAACTGGTCCGTGTTGTATTGGAGGTCGAGGGGCAGTTCAAGGAGTTTTTCGCTGCTTGCCTTTAAGTACAGAATGTTGTTTTCACTGAAGAGATATTTGGTTTCGAATCGGACAACAGTGTTTTCGCGACTACCGGGTCGCTCTCCGGCACCGAGAAACGGGTTGAAGTCGATGTTGGTGTTGCTGATCTGCAGCAGTGTCGGAATTTTCGGGTTGGTATACTGCCATGTAAAGTCAAAACTGGTGGTGGTGGTTTCGAGGCTGCTGCGAAACGGGCGCGGGTCGAATGTGCGCGAACGGATTGCGGTCAGAGTGACTGGGAAGTCCTTGTTTTTGAAGAGCGATGCTCGAAGATCAAATTCCTCAAGTGTGTCGTCCGCACTGCTGTTCTGGATACGCCCATCACGGTTTTGGTCGAACTCACTTTGCTGTAGTCCACCCACCATCGCCAGCGAAAAATCGAGCAGGTTTGGATGGTAAACGTAGCCGTCCGCTCCAAAGCGAAGGCGCTGCTGAAAGACGGACTCGTCAAAGGACTCATCTCCGGTCGGCAGTTTGGAATTGCGCTGGTCGCTCCGTTGTCGCAGCGTGAGTTCAAGTTCGGTCCGCATGTTGTGCAAAGCAATCGGTTTGATTGCGTTCGTTCGAGAAGGTGGGGTGCGGCAACCGGTGGGAAGGAGCATCAAAGTTACGATCGTCATCATCGCACCCGCTGCGCGATTGATGGGATATGTCTGTGAGACGAAGCCCGTTTGAACCGGTGTGATACGGTGGTTTGTCGAAGGGGCAGGGTTCACCGGTCCGTGCGTTTCAGGAAGTACCGGACGGTACCGGCGTGGGGATCGTGACATGCAATACAATGTTGTTCATCGATTGCGTCGTGATGAGATCCCGTGGTCAAATCATCTCGGTCGTGACAGCGCAGACAGGTATCGTCCGGTGGAAGAAGCAACATTCCGGGAATGGCGCTTTCATGGTAGTGGTGGCAGAACAGGCAGTCGCGAACAGCAACGGGACCATGCACGAAGGGGGCATCACCGGGTATCCCCGGATGACAGCGAGCGCAAAGCCCCTCCTGAGGTGTGGCGACCAGGTCTACACCTGCGGGTTGATGGCAACGTCGACATTGAAATTCTTTATAGGGTGGATGGATGAAATATTGCTTTACCGCGACGACTGGATGGGTGGAGTCCGGAACCTCCGGACCGGATTCGGTTTCCCCTTGCATCGCCTCCTGCTCCTGTTTGACATCAGAATCTGGTGCGGGTGCTCCAGGTTCAGGTACGCCATCGAAGAAGAAGTTGAGTGCATGAAATCGGGCTGCTTCGTTGCAGGCGAGGGTCAGGCCTGCAATCGTGACGACGGTAACACTCAACACAAACAGGTGTTTTGCCGTCAAAATCTATTCCTTCACTGTTGATGCTGCGTCATGTTTCTCACCTCGGGCTTTGATGCTACTTACCGCCAGGTGAGACTGCTGGTGCCTTTTCAGCTGGTTGCGTGTCGTCTTTCTGTGTCGCGTTGGGTGGTGACGATTCCTCTTTTTTCTCTTCCTCCTCAGCCGGTCCGATACCCGCACCCTCTGGTACGGCGGGAATCACCGCGATTTCGCTTTCAGTCACATTGAAACCATCAGGGAACTGGCCGAACGCATATACGTTGACCAGGTGCGGTCCATACTGGTTTACGACGAAAAGCAAATAGTCGATCTCGAACGATTTGTGCGCGAATTTTTGAAAATACGGAATGGTGGTACGATCCACCGCCAGCGATGAGGGAAGATCGAGAGTCCCCGGCGTCATCCCAGGTCCACCGAAGTGCATCAGCGACTGACCGTCGGAATCATACACCTGTACGATCTCGGTGGCTCCATCGACCACATAAACAATGCCGTCCGGTCCCGTCCGGACACCTCTCGGCCGACCGAATTGCCCCACCTGATACCCCGGTTCACCAACGGACCAGACAGGTTCCCCCTCTCGTGTGATCTTCTGCAGGCGCCAGTTCATGGTGTCGCTGACATAGAGGAAGCCCTCAGGACCGATGCACAGGCTGCTTGGAAGTAAAAATTGCCCAGGCTCGGAACCGTGTGACCCGAAAGTTCGCAATACTTCGCCAGAACTGCGATCCAGCACGACGATCTGGCAGGTTTTATCGTTGTCCAGGACGTATAACTCGTTCTGATAGATCGCCACATCAACAGGTCGAGCAGGTTCGGGCAGATCAAAGGCGGTGACATATCCATCGTCCGGATCGAATACGACAATTTGCTTTCGAATGGTGTCAGCCACAAACTTGTAACCGAGCGGGTCAATCGCGATGTTGATTGGTTTGCGCAGGCGGCCTGGACCACGGACACCAAAAAGCGAATAAGACTTGTTCTTGAAGTCCATCCGGGCGACAGACAGTCCTTTTGAATCGCAGACAAAGACTGCACCATCGTGGACAGCCAGCCCGTAAGGTTTGTTCAGGACACGCAGCCCGCGTTCCTTTTCGCCGAGTACGAATCGTTCGAGTGCACCAGCGTTTTCTTCCACTTCGGCGGCACCGTTGGCCCATGTCAGAAACTGTACCCGAGGCGTACCCGGTGGAGGCGGAAACAGCAACAGAGTACTTTTCTCTTTCGATGCTGTCTGGCATCCGGGCATGCCGCCAAACATACAGAGTGCGAGTATTGCAGTCATGGCGAAGGATGCACGCTGCTGATTCATGATAATCCGATCAGTCAATGGAAGGCGGGTTTTCACGTTGCGTTCTCCTGAGATGGTACGAACGATAACCCAGCTCGATGCTTGGTGGCAAGGGATGATTGAAAGGAATTTTGGATTGTCCCGGGGCTTCGAATTCCGTCACCTGAAGCGCGAATCGCCGAAGACGTCCAATTTGCATCAAGGTTGCCCAGCACTGTCAAGATCGATCTGGCGGCCAGGATATCACGGGTTTGCCCATGTCTGCCCAATCAGCGCAGTCACGTACCCCGCATCGCGCTTGCAATACGGGGTACGTGTTCCACGTTCAGCTTGTGATTATTTCTGATGGCAAGTCAGGCACAATGCACTTGCATCGTTTGAGATTCGCAGGAACTCTCCGTTTGTGTTGTTGTGCGGATTGTGGCACGAGCCACATTCGACACGATTGACTTCAGTACCCACGTCGAACAGGAACAGTCCGGCAGCCGTGACGCTGGTGGCTGCGTTGTAGTCACCGGTTGTGGGATAGGGCAGTCCGATCGGATGGTCGTCTCGAAGATCGGTTCCGACAGCGTGGTCGCCTGTCATCACATTCGAACCGGTCTGACCACCGTAACTGTCCAGCGCGGTCACACCATCATGACAGCTCAAGCACAATTTACTCGGTCCATCAGGATCGCCGGTTCGACCGGTGAGTGTTGTGTACATCGTGAACGTCTGGGTGGTCAGCGCATGATTCCAGAGTGGGGCACTGTCGACCGTGATATCTGCCTTATGTGGCGTGTGGCAGGGGAGACAGATGTTGGTCAAGCCCGAGATTTCATTTCTCAGGTCATGGTCCGTATTGGTGATTCCAGTCTGAGCCCACGAACTGGCGGCTGCCACTAACAATGTTACGGGTGCAATCCATAGTTTCGAATACATGATGAGTCTCCTTATCGCAAAGCTGAACGTGGCATTGTCTGACCTCTGCACGATTTGTCTGACTTCTACACGGGAGATGACGCGAGTCGATCCGCACGTCTCATCGTGCCGTACACTGTTAAAGTATGCAAATCCCATGCCACAATCAAGTTCTTTCCGCATCAGGGCTTCGGGGCGTCGCTTAGAGCGTTCAGTTGTGAGTGTTTGCGTGGTTATAGGCCGTAAAGGCTGGTTGCGACCACAGAAGCGATCATCTACCTCAATTCCCACCCTCGAGCAGGAATCTGAAGACATCACAGGGTTTCCCACCCACGAGAATAAATTTCTCAGCTCCGGGAAACAATCAGCCCACATCAAGCTATGGTTGAGCGGTATTGGTGGGCACAATGCGTCTCGGATTGGCTGGCGTCAGGCGGTCGTAGCGTCGTGGTTGATGGCAACCAGGCCCACAGGATCCACCTGTCGGAGTGGCCTCGTAATTAAGAGGAATCCGCCACGCGCCAAAGGCCACAGAATCCGTCACCTGATGCGAATTGCTGCTGGCGTGCGGATCGTGACAGAACCGGCATGTGCGACCCTTGTCACCGGAACCAACATGCAGGAAGTGAAGATTTCGTTGTCCATCGCGAAATTCAGTTGCATCGTCCGTCACAGCATCCTCAAAGGCCTCGACCTCATGACACTCAAAGCAAAGTGCATAAGCATCTTCATCGAAACTGACGTAGCGTTTCGCGGGGTAGGCAGCCGTCAATAACTTGAAAAAATCCCCACCATGCGGCTGATGACAGGTAACGCAATCGTCGTCAGCCACCGGTCCATGCCGCTCCGGATACTTCGCGAGTCGATGAGCAATATCAGCGATGAACCCTTGTTTCGATTTGATCTTCCGATTGTGGCATGACAGGCATAACTGGGCGCCGTCGGCAATCAGCAGATGATTCCGACCGGAGGCGTGTGGATTGTGACAGGAGAGACAGGCACGCCCCTCGGTGACCGGTGCGTGCGAAAACGTTGCATCATCGATCGCGTCCGCCATGTCATCGTGACAATCCAGACACAGATCCGGCAAGGCGGAAGTCAGCATCATTTGACGATCCCCGCCGTGTGGCTGATGACAACCCAGACAATCTTCGCGTACAGGCTGATGTGTGGATTTCAACGTTTCAAGGTTATTGAAAATGTCGTCGTGGCATTGCGCACACAGCTTCGGACCGGTCTCCTTGAGCAACGTGGCATGATCGCTTGAGTGTGGATTGTGACAGCTCGTACAGGCGCCGACCGCCACAGGTCCGTGGTGGAACTCAAGCTCATCCGTGACGTCTTCATGGCATTCCGCGCAATTGTCTCCAATCGAAGCTTCACGAAGCATTTTAGGGTTGGTCGAATTTTCAGGGTCATGACAGACGACACACCCCTCTTGCTTGATGGCGGTGTGAAGGTATTTCCCTTCCATGGTCTCCTTGTGGCAGTCCGTACATTTTTGCTGGGACACGGAGGAATGGTCGAAAGCTTCAGGCGCGACATCCGGTTGCATATGGCAGACAGCACATTGTTGGTCCACCATGTCCCGAGCAAGGCTGATCGGCGGGAGGGTCATCAAACCCAGAAGGAGTGTGATCCCCCATGTCACATCACGATTCATCAGAGTCACTGGTGTTGTCCTTTTCAATGGCCAGGTCTTCCATCTTTCGATACAGGCTCGACAGTCCGATCCCAAGCGATTGTGCGGCGTCCGATTTGTTTCCACCATACCGTTCCAGAGTGTTGAGTATGTGTCGCCGCTCAAAACTGCGCATCGACGTGCGAAGATCGGGACCGGGAGCGTTCAATGCGACCGCACCACCCACGGCAAACATCACCTGATCGAGATCCACCCGAACACCGTCGGCGAAAATCAATGCCCGTTCGACGACATTCTCAAGCTCACGCACATTGCCACGCCAGGTCTGCCCGGCAAGAGCGGATACCGCTTCAGGCGAAAAACCAGGGCAATCACTATTCAGCGTTCGGTTGTATTTCTCAACAAAATGCTCGATCAGCACCGGAACATCCTCAGGGCGGTCACGCAAGGGGGGGACCGCGATATTGATCACGTTAAGCCTGAAGAACAGATCCTCGCGAAATTCACCCGCATCAATCGATACCTGAAGGTCTCGGTTCGTGGCAGCGATCACCCGAATATCCACAGGCTTGGGGCGATGATCTCCGACAGGCGTAATGGTCCGTCCCTCGATCGAACGCAACACCGTCGCCTGAGCGCGTAGCGGCATATTGCCAATCTCATCCAGAAACAGCGTACCACCATGTGCGGCCTCAAAATACCCCACGCGGTCCTTGTGAGCACCCGTAAAAGCACCCTGTCGATAACCAAACAACTCGCTCTCGACCAGCGATTCCGCCAGCCCGCCACAATTCACCGGAATAAAAGGCTTCTCAATGCCAAGCCCTTTCTCGTGAATCGCACGCGCGATGACCTCTTTCCCCGTTCCGCTCTCACCGCAGATCAACACGTTCGCCTTCGATAAGGCAACCTTGTCAATAGTATGCATCACATCACGCATCACAGCCGACGGTCCGACGATCATCGAATTGGGTTGCGATTCGCGAATTTGTTCACGCAACTGCTTATTCTCACGAACCAGATTATCTTGCAGGAAAAGCCTCTTCAGTCGAAGAATGACCTCGTCGAAGATGATCGGCTTGCACATGTAATCCTTCGCACCACGCTTCATGGCCTCAACGGCAGTTTCAACCTCACCAAATGCGGTGATGACGATGATCCCGGCATCGGGCGCCAGTTTCGCAGCACGCGTGATCAGTTCCATCCCGGTCAGTCCGGGCATGCGCAGATCGGTGATGATGGCATCCACGCTATGCGACTTGAGCGCCCGCAGCGCTTCGTTTCCGTCACGACAGGCGAGAACTTCAAAACCCTCATCCTTCAGAACAAGCGCGAGATTCTCCCGAAGCGTGTCCTCATCGTCAGCCAGCAAGACGGTATGTCGGTCCATAGGGTTCACTCTTGGGGCAATGTCAGTCCAGTCACAAACGAACCGAAGCCACGAAATCCTGCATCGCGTCTGCGTCACCAGTCGATCGAACCGCAGCATTCAGATCGCCACATTGTAAGCGACCGGTGGAATAGCTCCAGCGTCAGCGGACACAGGGCTGAGTGACGAGCAGACGAAACCCGCGACAAAGATTTTCTCCAGCAAACCGCATACCGTACGAACAGAATTTTGCAGAAATCTGCTCAATCAAGCATAGACAGGCACTTCTACTCGGCTGAGAGATGAGAACGCACACGCGCCACCGCAGACAAAAGTACCACCGGCATCACGGGTGCCACTGGCGGCTTGTCCGCCAGTGCGATCACTGCAACATCGCGCCCCTTACAGTCATGCTGGTGTAGTGCTTTCGAATTGTTGACGTTTATCCGAGCCGTGACCGTAAGGGAGCGGTTTTTCCAGGGTCCGCTCCCTTACGGTCACGGCTCGGAATAGAAGCACAACCCGAATTCCAAGCTGTGACGAACCACTGGAGCATCACAATCGTCCAGTCATTCCGGCGTCGGCAGGGGTAAATCGGCGGCGGACCAGGTCAATCCTCATCACCATTTTTCAAGGGCAACGCAATCGTGACGGTAACGCCCTGACCCATTTGACTGTCGATGCGAATGCTTCCTTCATGCTGCTTGATAACCTGATGCGAGATCCACAACCCAAGACCGGTCCCCTTGCCTGGCTCCTTGCTCGTCACAAACGGCTCGAACGCGCTTTTCAGTTGCTGCTCGGTCATCCCCGGTCCGTCGTCAGCGAATAGGATGACCGCTTTACCATCAACAGCCTGAGCGGAGATGCTAAGCTTCCCCCTCCCCCCCTGCTCCACGATGGCATCGATCGCGTTCATGACCACATTCAGAAATACGAGCAAAATCCGGTCGGGATCGCCCAGAACCGGTCCAACCTCGCTAAGGGATTTGCAGGAAATCTCCACTTCCCGCGTGCGTCGATCGTATCCGACCAGCGTGAGCATGCGATCGACCACCGCACCGATATCTACCGCCTCACGGATGCTCTGGTCGCTCGGACGGGAAAAAGTCAGAAGATCACGAATAATTTTCGATATCCGGCGCGTCTCAGCCAATATCAGATGAAGCTGCTTACTCTGCGTATCGTCTTCACACTTTCGCAGCATCACCTGCACGACCGCTGAAATGCTGGAGAGCGGATTTCCAACCTCATGAGCGACGCCAGCCGCGAGTGTCCCGATGGCAGCCATTTTCTCAGCCTGGACCATATTGTCCTGTGTACTCTTCAACTCTCCATAAGCACGATCGAACGCATCCGCCAACTGGCGAAACTCCTCATCTGCATCCGGCGACAGTCGCGTACCGCCAGGCTGTCCGGACCTAGCCCGGGAAATTCCATCAAGCAACTGCTCAACAGGACGCGTAATCCGGTTTTTCAAGTGAAACGCCACAATCCCGCCGCAAATCAGGGCCGAAATCATGGTCACACAAAGCACCCGCCACGCACGAGACACGTCAGCCGTCATGTCATCACTGCGCAGGCTCAAATGTCGCAACGCCCGGTCAGATAGCTCAAGTGAACGAGAATTGAGCTCTTCAACGATCGAGAGCGCGATTTGCTCAAATTGGGGCTTACGATCGGTGGCTGCGATGTCCAACGCCTCAATCGAAGCCCGATATCGATCAAAAGTCTTGCGCTGATTGTCGAGAAATGTCTGAATCTCCGGGTCATGATGACAACTGCCACACGCTGTCAGCGAAGCATTAAAACGCTCCACATGAGCATGGACCGTCTTACTCGGAACAGGGCGGTCAGCCAGCCGAGCGATCAAATCTGCCCGAAGTCGTACGCCGTCGGATACGAGAGAGGTTCTAAGTGTCTGAATGCGGTGGAATTCGACCAGATTGCGAAGTTGTGCAACTGTGCGACTGAGGGAGAATACGGCGATCGCATCGCCGACCACGCAAAGAATCAGCAGGATGGCCAAACAGATAATGATGCGTTTCTTCATGTCCCGGCTCCGGGAACGGCAAACCAACCAATCAATCAAGCAAGCATGTGTACAGTCTAACTTGAACGATCGCCCATTCATAGACTGCGTTCTTTCCCAAAAATCAAGGCCAACAAGCTATGGATATTCCCCGTTTCGGGAAAGTTCGATTCTCAAATTTGAGAATATCGGACCTCATCTGACTGCGTCAGACGTCTTAATATATGGGGTACTTGCTGGCATGGCGCGTGCTGGTCCAAATCCAGACTAGGCCTCGCAGGCAGTAAGAACGGGCGACGGATGCTCCGAAACATCGGATGCTTCGAGGTACAAGGGGGCCTCAATCATGAAAGAAAGCAATCATGGATTTATTAAAACATCGCTTTATTTGACTGGTTCGTTGCGGCTTGGTGCAACCATTCTTGCCTCTCTGATTTTCGCGCTCGGGGCCGCCACGGTGATTGAATCTTCGCGCGGAAGCGAACAAGCGCTTGCTCGGGTTTACCAGTCCGCCTGGTTCACGCTGTTGCTGGCGATGCTGAGCCTGAACATGCTGGCTGCGGTGGCAGTCCGTTGGCCTCTCAGGCGTCAGCATCTTGGATTTGTCCTCACGCACGCTTCCATCGTTCTCATCCTTATCGGAGCCTGGACCACGCATCATTTCGGTCTCGATGGTCAACTGATCATCGCAGAAGGGGAGTCGCGCGACACCTTCGTGGGGCAGCAGGAGATGCTGGGTGTCTCGTATGGTGGAGAGACGGTTACAGCTGAGCTGGAATCTCCGATCGGCGGACTGGAGGAAGTAGAACGTCCGATAATGCCGGAGCTATTGCATGAGTCGCTCGGCGCGCGGATCACGGTTGAACGCTACGTTCCCGATTCGAGCGTGGTGGAGCGGATGACCGATGACGGAGCCGAGGCAAGAGAGGCGGTCCAAATTTCCTTTGCTCGTGGGAATTCCGATGAGACGGCCTGGCTTGTTGAAGGGAAGCCATCGCATGTGGGGCCGGCGTCGATTGCATACCGATTGGCGGATGCTGAGCAGATGATCGGTTTTTCTGCCGGCGAAGATCGTCGGACCTGGATTTCCGAAGGGCTTGTTTCGGTCACAATCGACGATATCCGCACGGACATCCTTCTGGCGGACTGTCTGCAATCGCCGGTTGCTATCGGAAGCAGTGGATACCGGATCAAGGGCGTGAACGTCTGGACCCACGCATCCATCGGTCCGGACGGTAAAATCGGTAATATTTCATCCCTGCCCACGAATCCTGCCGTCGAACTGACCATTTCCGGGAACGGTGCGACGGAGAGCGATGTGGTTGATCGTCGCCTTGTTTTCTCGGAATACCCTGAGATCGATGCGAATCTGGACGACCACCATCTCGAGAATTTGAGGGTTACATTCACCTGCCCTGTCGTGCCAAAGCCGGAGACAGATGTCGAGATTATCCTGGGTCCGGATAATATGATTTTTGCCCGATTCGCCTGGGAAGGAACGCCCGAGGAGGTCGTCCGGCTCGACTTCGGCCTCCCTGTGGAAACGCCCTGGCCTGGCAGATTGCTCACGCTGGTGCGTCATTTCACGCATGCGAAGCTGAATACGGAAACCGTTCCCCTGGAGAGGGTTCGGCCTGACCGGGTGGCTGCCTTGCTTGTGCGCGTTCGAAAAGGCGAGATCGACGAACGCATCTGGGTACGTCGTGGCCATGTCACCCCAGTGCATCTGGGAGGGGACACGGTCCGTCTGGTCTATACGGGTCAGCAGCAACCCTTTGGTTTCTCCGTGAGGCTGGACCACTTTCGGATCGATTATTACCCCGGGATGCAACAACCCCGTTCATTTCGCAGTCAACTGACGTTCACTGATCGCGCGACGGGGCAGCGTGAACAGCGCCTGGTCCGTATGAATCACCCAACCTCTTATGGTGGGCTGACGTTCTTCCAGTCGAGTTATCAGATGGATCATGGGGCGACGCGGAGCGTGTTGAGCGTTTCGCGAGATCCGGGGATGGTCATCACATTTTCCGGATATCTGGGCACCTTTCTGGGGATGGTGATTGTTCTCGTCAGCCGGATGAGGGAAGGCCGCTACGCGTTCCCTGGCCACGATTTGGGAGATCGGGAACACAATGTCCCATCTTCAGAAGAACGGACCCAGCCACACAGTCCGACCCAGCAACTTAGTCCGACCCAGCCACACAGTCCGACGCTGCAAGTGCGTAGAAGCGGCGACGGGTGTGTGTCGATGAAACTTCGCTCCATGCCTGCATTGTGGTTGTCGCTGCTGGTTCTGATGAGTCTCTCCGTGGTCACGCGTGCGACGCCGATCATGCCGGATACCCTTGATATCGAGGTGATTCGATCGCTGCCTGTTCAGTACGATGGGCGGTACATGCCGCTCGACACACTCGCCCGCGATGTGGTTCAGTCCGTGACCGGAACACAGCGGTTTGAGGATCTCGATCCTGTCCACGTGCTTCTCTCGTGGACCTTCAATGCGGATGCCTGGCTGGACGATCCGATGATCAGGATCAACAGCGACGAACTTCGCCGGGAGATTCGGCTTGCTGAAAGCGTCGAATCTTTCTCATATCGACAACTGACTGCTCATCGATACCTGCACTCTCTGGTGGACGAAGCCAACCGACTAGAAGCAGGACAGAAGCCCGATTCCCTGCAGAAGGAGGTCCGCGAGATCCACCGCAAGCTGCTGCTGTTGCACGAATGCTTTCAGGGGCGAACCATTCCGCTCATTCCTGACCCGAATGATGCGCTCGCGGCGTGGCAGCCGATCCGTATGAATCAGCCTGCGCGTTCCGAGGCTGTCGGTCGGGTTCAGCGAGCATGGCAGGGGTTGGGAGCAGCCTTTCGTGCGGACCATGCCGTCGATTTTTCAAGGGAGAGCGCCGTTCTGGTCGCCGCGCTTCATCAACTGCCTGCAGCGTTTCAGCCTGATGCAAGTCTGATCGCCACCGAATTGAGATACAATCGTTTACGCCCATTTCATTTTGCCTGGATTGTGCTGCTGGGTGGGAGTGTGCTCTCGCTGCTGAGCCTGCATTTCCGTCGCCGTTCGGTGGATCTGTTATCGGGTATTGTTCTGATGAGCGGGTTTCTGCTGCTGACGTACGGCCTGGTTCTGCGGTGGACGATCGCCGGTCGCATCCCTGCGTCCAACATGTTCGAATCGCTTCTGTTTCTGAGCTGGGGTGCGGGTGCGTTTGCAATCATAACCATTGTTGTGTTACGTCATCGGATCGTATCCGTCACGGCGGCGATGCTCTCCTGCATTGCATTATTGCTGGGCGACTGCCTGCCCATCAATCAGTTTATAAGCCCGATACCACCGGTTCTTTCAGATACTGTGTGGATGTCCATCCATGTACCAATCGTGATGACTTCCTATTCGGTATTGGCGTTGGCGGTACTGTTTGCTCATGCGCAACTGGCGTGTTTTGCTGTGGCTCCGCAGAAACGAACACTGCACGCCATGCTTGATTCGTTGCACTACTGGTACGTCCATGTTGGATCGATTCTGCTCTTCGTGGGGATCGTCTCAGGTAGTATCTGGGCGGCGTCATCATGGGGCAGGTATTGGGGATGGGATCCGAAGGAGGTCTGGTCGCTGGTTGCATTGCTCGGATACCTGACGATTCTCCACTGTCGCACGGGGATGCACCATGGTGTTCGCTGGAGTGCGGCTGCATCGATTGCTGTTGCTGTTTGCGTGGTTGTTCTGGTACTGGTGAATCTGGACCATGTGTCTTTTAACAGCGTGCTGGGTGTTGCAGTTGCGTGTGCTGCGCTCGTGTTCATGGTGTTGGGGTCTGGAATGCTGGCGACTGCTCTGAAGAGCATTCTAGCATTCTGGTTGATTATCATGACCTATGTTGGCGTCAATTATGTACTTGGGACCGGGTTGCACAGCTACGGATTTGGCAGTGGGGCGGTGGTGCGTCGGGTGCTGGAATCTGCTGCCTGTGACCTGTTCTTTGTGGTTTTGTGCTGTGGGATCTACTTGGCAAGGAAGCGAAACACGGTAGGCTATGATCGTCCGCCTGAAACGGGTGATTGGGTTGTCGGTGATGACCTGACCGTGACTGGATGAAACAAGTTTAATCATGGACTGCTCTGGGATACAGGAAGACTAAAATGAATCGACGAATCACTGTTGTAGTCGCGTTGGCATTTACATCCTTACTCATCGGGTTTTATCAGGGCTCGCAGCGGGCCGTTGCACAGGATGCTCCGTTGTTGACCAGCGTTTCCCATGCGATGCTGGCGGTCAGCGACAATACTGCAAAATATGTCGGATCTAAGAAATGTAAGAAATGCCACATTAAAATCTATAAAAGCTGGGCCGAGACCTCCATGGGCAAAGCCTTCGAAACGCTCAAGCCCGACGCCGAGGCTGAGATAAAGTTGAAATTTGGGCTCGACCCGAAGAAGGATTACACGACCGATGCGAAATGTCTCGAATGTCATACCGTGGGATATGGCAAGCCGGGTGGTTATGCCACGCCCAATGCAGCCGACAAGAAAGCTGTGCGCAAGGCGAAAGCTCTGGAAGGCGTAGGTTGTGAAAGCTGTCACGGACCTGGTGGTTCGTACATCAAACTGCATAAGAAAATCCTGATGACAGGACGCACATACACCGAAGAAGAGATGCTTGCTTCCGGTCTCATCAAGCCCGATGAGTCCAGTTGTATGAAATGTCATGACGGTCGCGGTCCTACCAAGCCAGAGAAGCCATTCAGTTTTGAGTCGATGAAGGATGAAGGTACTCACGAACATCATCCCTTAAAGCAGCGGGCCGATTCCTAGTCGAAACCCCTGCCATATGTACTTCCGTCGCCATCTGTGATTGCAGTGATTCACGCTGTTACACAGATGAGCGATTCTCATAAGTCCTTCCCATGGCAGGGCTTACGGCGGGTAAGATATGCAGTCTTGTCTGGAAATACTTGAAAAATTAGCCCATTTGGAGTATGATCGGACATGACGGCGACGCTGCGTTCGTCGCTTTGATTCTCTGCTGCGAACTTCGGCAGGGCGTCTGGCATCGAGCGGGCATCGCCATCAGGCAGGCGGGATACATTCAGGGAGGTCAAGTCATGATGCAACCATACACCTTGAGGGCGTCGGGTGCACGATCGATACAGCCACCGTCATCCCCCTCGCGTAGATCAAGGATGTACCGATTTTTGGTTACATCAAGCGTGTTGCTCATGACCTTCTCCATCCCGGACGAGGCCAATGCGGGCAAAAACCGCCGAGCCAGCGCGTCATCCTCCAGCCAGAGGCAACGTTCAGTCTCAGGCAATAAGCATCGCTCAACTTCCCGGCGATCTTCCAGTGCAACGCGCAGATCCTCCAGTGCAACGCGCAGGCCGTCGAGTGTTACGCGTAGACCGTCCAGCACGCGCGGAAGGTCTGCAGCGACCGCGCGAAGACCCTCCAGTACGCCTCGAAGATCACCCGGCTTCACCCGTAGACCGTCGAGTACGTCCAGGAGAACGCCAGGTGTCAGTAGATCGACTGCAACCAGGCGATCTACGACGGCGCGTAGACCCACATCGTCCAAATATCGAGCCCCGACGAGTCGGAACTTGTCTGGCCGAAATTCCACGAGTCGGAACTTGTCAGGCCGAAACGCAATTGGCCGAAACCCTGCAAGTCGAAATTCAACGGGTCGAAACATCACAGGACGAAGCTTTATCGGCAGGAACAGCACCCGATCGCCGGCTGGTACAACGACCAAGCGACGCGTTCCAGCCATCGGATCAAACCGACCGGGTGGAATATCGGACCGGCAGGGCGGAATATCAAACCGAAGCGGAATAACACGCCGACCGTCCTCCACGTCCAGGGGGCCAGCAGTTGGCAATCGTCATTCGGGGAGATCGAATTCAGCCACCCCGCACACGAACGCACAGGCTGATGGGCGAAGCCGGTTCTCACGCCCTGAATCTTCCGCATTGCAAAGATACCCAAGCGCACAAGCCCATGGAAATAGAAATCCAGGACGAGTAGGCAGGGGATTTAGAGGGGCAGGTCCGAATGGGCAACGATCCAACTGGGCGAACGGTGTCGGACGTGCCTATGATTCGCATGGCATATCCCGTGGCAGGGATCATTCCTCCTTGTCCCTGAGCTACTCAAACCGCGGTCACAACAGCCGTTACTCCGCCGGTCTGCAGTTCGGATCACGGGGTGTACGGGCTTACTACAACCGCAACGACGATCACGGATACCTCGGTGGCCGACACGACCTCTTCGATCGTCGTTTCAACTTTCGCAATCGCAACCGCCATTTCGGATACAGCACGTTCCGGAATGGGCACTATTACCCATATGGATACAGCAGCAACTTTGACCTCTACTACTACCGTTACCCATACGCTTCCTACGGTTTCACGCCGACATGGAGCGTCTTCACGGATTATCCCATAACCCAGACGGTCTTTGTCCAGAGTCCGCCGGATATTGTCTATATTCAGGACAATACCCCACCAGAAGTGGTAACCGATGTTCAATTTGAAACTGCACCGTCATTTGGCAATCAGAGTGCAACGCCATACGACACCCAGAATGCTGCGTCATATGGCAATCAGAATGCAACGCCTTATGGCAACCAGGGTGTGGTGCCACCAGGCGGCACTCAAGCAGCACTTGATATCGATGGCGGTACACTTCCTGACAGGGGGCAACTAGACAGGGGGCAGCGCATCGACGTGAAGCCGCAGGAGCGGATTCCCGTCAACAACGAATACCTCGCAGACGCTCATCGTGCGTTCAACGCTCGCGATTATGAACTGGCGAGGGCACTTTTTGCCAAATCTGTGCTAAATGACCCTGAGGATGGTTTTGCGGAGCTTTCCTATGCGATTGGCTTGTTTGCCACAGGTGATTACACCGCGGCGGCTGGTGCGCTTCGACGTGGGCTTGCACTCGCGCCGGATGTGGTGGATATGCCCCTGGATGTGACCCGATTTTACACCAACAGCAGCGACCTGGAGCAGCATCGTCAGAAGTTGCAGCTTTTTGTCGCTTCTAACCCGGATGATGCGAATGCCTGGCTGGTTCTCGGACATATCCACTTTTCAAGCGGAGAAGCTGCTGAGGCTGCCCTGGCGTTCGAGAAAGCAAGGACGCTGGATCCTTCCGATCCGTTTGCTGACATCCTCGCATCGACGGCCACCCGGATCGCTTATCCGAAGAAATAGTGCGTCGCGGGTGAAGCCCGCCCCCGTCTGGGGTGGGTAGAATCTGGTGCGTGCGTTGGGTGTACCTGGTGGTCGCGTTGGGTTGAGCCTGGTGGGTGCGTTGGGTTGAGTCTGGTGCGTGTGCGTTGGGTTGAGCTTGCCGCGTGTGCAGGGTTGAATCTGGGGATTGCCGGCAAGCATTTTGATAGCAATGAGTTACGCGCATTAAGTTAGACAAATCACAGGATTTTTCGCTTTCCCATGGCTGATATCGTGGTAAAATATGATGATCACGCGAGCGACGTCCATCGCGGTTCGTGGCAATCGGACCGTGATCGGCGCCTGACGCCTCAGCAGGGTCAGGTCATGCGGAAGGGTCAGGCTATACGGAATCAGGGCAGGGTCCGGCATCTGCGGTATCAGGGCAGTAGCGGGGTCTCAGCAGTAGCCAAGGTGTCGAAAGTCAGGGCATCGGAAGTAGCAGGGCATCGGAAGTAGCAGGGCATCGGAAGTAGCAGGGCATCGGAAGTAGCAGGGCATCGGAAGTAGCAGGGTAATCGAAAGTAGCAGGGTATCGACAGTATCAGGTCATCAGCTGGGTCGGGTCATCGGCTCGGTCGGGTCACCAGCGGTATCAGGTGACGAGCAGGTAGTATCTGGAATAATCCAATCTGGGAGGCAAGCTGCTTCTGGTCAATATTGAGACTCGATATTGAGGCATGGCATTACAAATCCAGTGACGACGTTTGGCGTCCCGTCGGTTATCCGCCGTCACCTGCGAAGCCACTATGATTCTCTCTACGGACGTCCCCGCATGGGTTTGCCCTCACTGCGGTCAACACGATCTGACTGTTCCTCGCAAAGGCGCTGTGCATCGCCAGTGCCCAAAGTGTCACTTTATATTCCCCTTCGTGAACGAAGACGCGACGAGTCTGGAATTCCTTCCTGTTGATCCTGATGATGAGACCTGGACGCAGAAGTGGGGTCCAATACGGGCTGATCGGTATCAGGTGGTTCGTGTGCTTGCGGCGGGTGCACAGGGGAAGATTCTACTGGCGAATCAGCGTCACCTGAATCAACCATGCGTCATCAAGCTGGTTTCAAACACCGACCGGGACTGGGCCGGGGTTGCCAATCGGCGGTTGCGGAATGAAGCGCTGGCTGGTGTCCGGGTGAACCATCCGAATGTTGCACGGGTATTCGATTGCGATCGCGTGGACGAATCGTGGTATTTCGTGATGGAGTATATCGTTGGTGAAAATCTGCGGAGGATCCTTCAGCAGGTCCACCGTCTTTGCTGGGAGCAGGTTGCGGACATTGGCTTGCAGGTTGTGGCTGGCTTATCGGAGATTCACAAGAAAGGTCTGATCCATCGAGATATCAAACCGAGCAATTTGATGATCGATGAGGCCTGTCGCATCAAAATCATGGACCTTGGTCTCGCCAAGCTCCCTGAGGCTGAGGATGACACTTCGCTGACGATAGCGGGTCAGATATTGGGTACACCGTTGTATATGCCGCCCGAGCAGTTTGATGGCGTGGAGCTGGATGCCCGTGCTGACCTCTATGCATTTGGTGCGACGCTGTACCACCTGTTGACGGGGCATCCGCCTTTTGAGGGGGCGAACATTCGCACGATCGCCGATCGCCATCGTCATGACCCGGTCACTTTTTCTGATGTGGATCGTGAACACAGTCCTCGCTGGCTACTGGAGCTGATTGAGACCAGTCTCGCAAAACGTCCCGAGCACCGGTATGCGTCTGCGGTTGAAGTTGAGAAAGCGTTGCGTGCTCATGATGGATCGACGCCCCAGCAATCGTCGGTGTCGCCCATGCTCGTTTCCCAGGGTGTTTCAGTGTCACATGGTGTCACTGTCATGCCGTTTAGAAATCTTTCCCGCCGCGATTCTGATGACTGGATCGGGGATGCCATTGCGGAATATATATCCAGTCGTTTGATGCAGTGTTCCGGTGTGCATGTTGTAGATTTTAATGTTGTGAACCGGATCATTCAGCAGACGACGGAGGACGTTTCAGATGAACCCTCGCGCGATCAGATCATGCAGGCTGGCAGGCTTGTCGGTGTACAGCATGTTGTCCTGGGCAATTTTCAACGTCAGGGGGATCAGGTTCGCATGGTTGCGCACGGGCTTGTTCGAGATTCGGAGACGGTGACATGCCTGTCGTCGGTCATGGGTCTGATGGATGAGCTGTTCACGCTGGAGGATCGGTTGACCGACGGGGTTATTGAGAATCTGAATCTGCGATGCAAGACGTCTGAAGATGGTGCCGGTCAGTTGCGTGGTACTGAACAACCGAAGGCGCATGAACATTATGTTTTGGCGCGCAGGGCGTTTGGGGCCGGTGATTATCGAGGTGCGATCGCTGAGGCAGAGGAATCGCGTCGTCACGATCCGGGATATGGAGAACCGCTGAGTCTGATGGGGGCGTGTCACGCGCGTCTTGGTGAATATGAGCAAGCCATCGCCTGTCACCATCAGCAGGAGGAACTGGCAGACGCTTCGATCGACCTGGTAGGGAAAGCCAGTGCGTTGAGCAACGTGGGGGCGGTGTATTACTACCAGGGTGAGTATGCTGTTGCGTTTGAATTTCTGGATCGAGCGTCGGTGGTGTCTAAAGAGCTTGATGTGACTCCCGAGACGTCCAAGCTTTTTGCGAACCTCGGTATGGTTCTGATGCGACTGGGGCGACCGATGGAAGCAGAGGGTGCGTTTGAGACTGCGATCGAGGTCTGCAAGAAATTCGATGATCTTGTGTCGATGGTCTGGCCATACAATGGGATGGGTTCTGTTTTGTTGAAGCAGGATCGTGTGTCGGAAGGTCGCGAGTTTCATCGGCGTGCGCTTCGGTTGGCAGAGGAAGTGGGCGATCGTGTGATGGTTGGTGTGTCGCAGATGAACATTGGTCGGTGTGCGTGTTTGCTTGGCGATTACGCAGAAAGTGATATATGGTTCAACTCTGCACTTGGTACGCTTGAAGGAACGCACTTCTGGAATGGTTTGACTCTGGTTTATGAGCACATGGCTGAGTCGCAGCTTATGCAGGATCGTCCGCGCGATGCACTGAAGCACATCGACAAGCGAATCGAACTTGCTCATCGGCATGGTAATCGCAGGATGGAAGCAGAGGCTTGGGAGCAGAAAGCGAGGGCTTTTGAGACGATGCATCAGGCAGGTGATGCGCTTGAGGCTTTGAAGAAGTCTGTTGTGCTGTCGCAGCAACCGCCTGCTTATGAGAGCCTGCATCGTTTGATGGAGGGGACCCATGCGCGTAAATCACGAGGTGGTGAGGGGTGACGGGCGTTGGGCGATCCTGTAGATGGGGTGTGCGTTGTGGGGGCGTTGTGGGGTGCGATTGCCACCGATAATATTGGTCGCAGTTGTGGCGATTTTTCTTGCACCTGTAGAACGCGTGTCGTATACTGATCTTGTGGATGGCTGGTTTGTGATGTTTATTGCGTGGTGTATATAGCGCGGTGTTTATGGTGCGTTGTATATAGTGTATGTGCCGCGTTGCGGTTGGCTGGTTCACGGAGGTTGTCTGGTCCACGAAGGTTGTCTGGCTACGAAGGTTGTCTGGCTACGAAGGTTGTCTGGTCCACGAATTAAGGTTTGTTCCGGGTATATCCCGGTGTTGCAGTTTGTGTTTGTGTCTTGAGTGTTCGTTATTGCAGAGGCCTATAATCCGGCAGGTTGCGTTCGCGCACAACTTGCCCAGGTGGATATTTGCGCGAAGACATACTGCGATTGAAGCATCTCTCGACCGCGTGCTTATGAAGGCGTGGGTGGGATGTACGTCGATCTGGTGAGCGTTGACCCGATTCACGGGCAAATTGCGTGGTGCTGGCTGTTTTTAGCTTAGCCGCCCCTTTTTTCGATACACTCAGCAGAGGACGGTCTTGCCGGCCTTATCTTTCAGGCATTTCCTGAGAAGCCGGTCCGGATGAATGCTTCGCGCATGTCGTATGAGCGCCCGGTCAGGCTTGACTGGGCGTTTTTTTTTGATCTCAGCATTGTACCCGCCGAATTTCAGCTGTCGCCATGCGTGACCTGCGCGATCCTGACAGTTTATCCTCACTCAGCTTTACTCATTCTATCCCATCTGCTGGTTGACCTGTCGGCGGGTGTCGAGTTTTTCGCGTATCGGGACTCATGCTTTGGGCGTAGAATTCGGCAGGGTGAACGATTCGGACCCTCGAACAGATAGAATGATTCATGGAAAGGAACTGTGTTATGGTTGGGTTGAGGTGCGGTGTGCGGGGGTTGGTTGTTCTGCTGTTGGTGATGGGGGCTGCTCATGCGCTGGCTGGTCCGAAAGTTCTGGATGTCGCTGTTCAGGGTGTCGCTGTTCAGAATGTTTCGGTTCAGGGGCGGATAGAAACCGTTGGTGACATCCGAGTGGTTAAAGTGTGGGGGTCTGTTGAGGAAATGGGATTTGCACATGGATACCTTCTTGGGGGGGATATTGTTGAAGTTCTGGATGATATCGTCATGGTGATGTACCCCGGTGGCGGTGAGCAATATGTGCAGAATCGTGAGAAGTTGGCAGGTTTGATTGAGATTCCCGACAATGTTACGACTGAGCTGGTGGAGATCGTGGCCGGTGCTGCGGCAGCAAATGGTGGGAAAGCGCCGATGTTGGAGAAGGTTGGTCATGCGCTGAGCGTTGAAGATATGGCGTTTTTTCAATCGATGGATGTGTTGCGGGCGTTTGGTTGTTCGGGGTTCACTGCATGGCGCGGGCAGGGCGGTGGCAGTGGTGGTGGTAGTGATGGTGGACTGGTGACCACTCGCAATTTTGATTTTATGCCATTTTCGAAGCGTGTGGTGTCTGCGCAGATCGTGCTTGTACGAAACCCGGACCGGGGGCATGCTGTTGCGACGGTGACCTGGCCTGGCTATGTGGGTGCGTTTACCGGTGTCAATGACGAAGGTGTGTGCGCATTCATGCACGATGGGGATGCGAAACGATCTGCCTCTCATTCCGTAAAATACCTGCCGACGGCGTTGGCGGCGAAGCGAATTCTGGAAGAGGGCGATGCCCAGGACGTCTTCAAGCGGGCGAAAAAGATTTTGAGGAAGGCGAAAACGCCGTATAGTTATATGGTCCGAATCGTGTCACCGATGGGCAAGAAGGCAGTCAGGGTGTTTCGTGTTGATCCATCAGGGCTGAGCGAGTCGAAGGTGACTGGCGATGTCTGCATCACGACGAATCATTATGTGGACTCGCCGTCGGAGGGGGGAGATGGTGGCAGAGATACCGTGGAGCGGTATCGGGCGATTGCGTCGCGCGTGTCAGGCGTGGCGAAGAATTCAGGTGGGGATTCAGGTGGGGATTCAGGTGGGGATGCGGGCTGGGATGCAGCTGCGTGGGAGGCGGCTGCCTGGGATTCGCTCCGTGACGTGTCGCGGAGCTATGATCGCAATACAACGCTTCACTCGCTGGTGGTTTTTCCGCGTGAACGGCGTCTGCAACTGGCGATGGCCAAGTGGGACCGTACCATTTCATCGGCGCCATCGAGGAGCATTACAACCCTGAAGTTTTCGGACTTATTCGGGGAAAATTGAGTGCATTTATGCTGATGCAGTCACGCCAGCCAAATGTTCTGCGATCTGTATGGCGTTGAGTGCTGCACCCTTTCGGATCTGGTCTCCGGAGAGGAATAGCTCGATCCCGGTTCCGTCCGGGCGGGACATATCCTGCCGAATGCGACCGACGAGTACGTCGTCTATGTCGGAGGCTTCTATTGGCATGGGGAAATGGTTCGCTTTGCGGTCATCGACAACGCGTACACCGGGGGATGCTGATAATACTTCGCGGATGGCTTCTGGCGAGACGGGTTCGTGGAATTCGAGATTGACCGATTCGCTGTGGGCGCGAATTATCGGAACACGGACGCATGTGACTGCGACTGGAAAATTGGGATCGTGCAGGATCTTGCGTGTTTCGTTTACAACTTTGTTCTCTTCGCCATTGTAACCATTCTCTGCGATGGCTGAATCGTGCGTGAATAGGTTGAAGGCGATGGGGTGTTGGAATGCGTCAGGTTTGAGTTCGCGTCCTTCGAGGGTGTCGAGCGACTGCTGGCGGAGTTCCTCCATGGCTGCGATGCCAGCGCCACTGGCAGCCTGGTAGGTGCTGACGACAATTCTTTTCACGGGGAATGCGCGGTGAATTGGGCCGACCGCCATGAGCAGCATGATCGTGGTGCAATTCGGATTGGCAATGATTCCGTTGTGTCGCTGAATATCTTCGGGATTGATTTCCGGAATGACAAGCGGAACGGATGCGTCCATCCGATAGGCTGAGGAGTTGTCTACGACGACGCCACCCGCTTCCACGACGATGGGTGCGAACTCGTGACTGACGGATGCTCCTGCACTGAAAAATACAAGGGACGCTTCTCTGAGCAGGTCAGCCGAAGTCTCCCGTACTTCCAGAGTGGTGTCGCCAACCTCGAAGGTCGTACCAGCCGACCGCTTTGAGGCGAGGAGCGTGAGTTTTTCCGCGGGAAAACGGCGTTGCTGGACGAGCTTGAGAAACTCGCGCCCGACGACGCCTGAGGCGCCCACGACGGCTACATTTTTGAGCATAATTGAGGCTATCCGTATTGATCGACTTATGGGCCTATTCTGAGCGTAGTATCGCTTGCATTCAATGTCAATCGGATGGTAAATAATGTGAATCCGCCGGAAAAAGTCGTCGGCGAAAATCGTGCGAAAACTCTTGGCATTCGCAGGATTTAAGGGGTTGACGCGGGTCTTTCGTGCTTGCTAGGATACCGCCCCGCTCGCTGGAGACGGCAGCGTAGGATTTTGTCTGATGTGTACAGACGTACGGTAGGCAATATGGATGGCCAATCTGCCTCCCAACAAACCACCGCCATGGACGAGGCTTTCGGGCATTGGTGTGGAATACGCCGGGGCAGTGGTAGGGTTCTCGCTTGTTGGCGTATGGGTGGATTCACATTGGCAGACGAAACCCTGGGGTGTCTTGATTGGCGTTGCTCTGGGGCTTGTTGGTGCGACGTACAACCTTATACGGACCTCACTGGCGGAGTTTGAACCGCTGAGAAAACCGGGGAAGCTGAAAAAACCGGGGAATCAGTCAGGTGAGGTCGAAAAAGATGCTGGACCCGTACGCGATCGTGACGCCGGATCCGATGAGGATGATGGCGTGACGTAAGACTGAGTGACCGCTGTTGTTGAACGATCAGATTGCTGTGCTGTCGGGCCCAAGGCTTTCGTTCCTGAGGAAATTGACACTGTTGGATCCTGCCGAAATGTTTCGCCGGTCGTTTATCAAGCTGGTTCTTATCAGCGTTGGCTGTGCGGGCGCGCTGGGTGCAGTCGGATATTGGCCCAGTTTGTACTTCGGCGGTCAGACCTGGGTGGTCGGAATGGGGTTCGGTATCGCGGTCAGTCTGCTTGCAAGCGTGATCGGTACGATTCCGGTCTGCTACATGATCGCCAGCGACGCACAGAAGGCGCCTGTGGCTGCTCTTCTGGGCAATTGTATTCGGATGCTGTTGGTGATGTTGATTGTTGCACCGATCGCGTTGAGTCGGAAATTGGATAACACCGCCTTCGTTTTCTGGGTGGCGATCAGTTACATCGTACTGCTGGTGGTAGACACGATGGCGCCGGTCTCGATGTTGAAATCGATCCGGTCAGTTGAGACAGATGCTCAGGCGACACAAGATATGAAGTCAAGCGATACGACAACGGGCAAACTCGATTCCAGGAGCGCATAGAAGATGTACCTATTGGCATCATCCAATCCCCTGGATCACGTTTACCAGTGGATATACCTGAAAACCGAGGTTGGGGGCTTTGATTTTACCCTGCTCTCGAACCATATTGTGATGCAGATTATCGCTGCGATTCTGCTGGTGTTCCTTTTTCCGATGCTGGTGAGGATGCGTCAGACCGGCGACCCTGTCAGCGATTTGACGCCACGCGGGTTCGGAAATTTCATCGACTCGATTTGCAACTACCTCCGCACCGAGATCGCTCAGCCAATGCTGGGAGATTATACGGACCGTTTCATTCCCTACATCTGGTCTGCTTTTTTCTACATTCTCACGGTCAACCTCCTGGGATTGATTCCCCTGGAAGCCATCACACGCGGTGCTGTGCAGGGTGTATTTCCTGAGGCCCACCACGGGATTGGTGGGGCTGCGACCGGGAACATCTTTGTGACAGGTGCCCTCGCGACCGTCACCATGGTGATGATGGTCTTCAACGGGCTTCGACTTGGCGGGATGCACTACATCGCGCATTTCTGCCCCGGACCGCTCTGGTTGGCGCCGATTCTCATCCCGGTTGAGCTGGTCGGGCTGGTCGCCAAAATCTTCGCGCTGACCGTGCGACTTTTCGCCAATATGGTGGCTGGTCATGTGCTGCTCGCAGTGCTTGCCAGTTTCATCGCCCTCACCTACCACGCACTGGGAACTGGCGGGGCATCGGGTGTTGCATTTGTTGTGACGATTGTGAGTGTGCTGTTCAATTTGCTTGAGATATTTGTGGCTTTTTTGCAGGCCTTTATTTTCGCGTTCCTGTCGGCGGTGTTTATCGGTCAGTCAATCGTGTTCCATCACGACGACCATGACGAAGCAGCCGCACACTGACGCGAGTAGCATAGAAGTGTAGCTGCATAGAAGTGTCGCTGTATAGAAGTTGTAGTCGTAACCAATAATGATATTCGCCATGCTCGCGGAGTTGCGGGGCAAGCGGGCCACCAGGCTTGACGGCGATGGCGAGAAGATTGGACGCTGGTTCCCGCGAGGTGTCCACCATAGAAGTGAAGGGATGTTGTATTATGATTAAGTTCAACAAGAATTTTCTGTATCTCCTGCTGATTGTTGGTGGGACATTTTTGGTTTTTGCGGATACCGCTGCTGCTGCGGATGGCGAAGGTCAGACTGGGCATTGGTTGGATGCGACCGGTGCGAAGGCGATTGGTGGCGGTATCGGTGCTGGACTCGTTGTCATGGGTGGAGCAGCTGGTATTGGTCGCATCGGTGGCAGTGCAGTCGAGTCCATGGCTCGTCAGCCTGAGGTTGCAGGTAACATCAGCACCACGACCATCATCACCGCAGCCATGATCGAGGGTGCAACGTTGTTCGGCGTGCTCGGATGCTTCCTGGCAGCGATTGCCTGAGGCGATTTGCAGTCAGTCGATGTGAATAAAGTAGGACAGTCATCAAGATTGACGGTGACCCTGGTGGCCTTGCGGCTACGGATCGCTGCGATGTTGGATATTTTGTGACATTGGAAATGAGTCGGTGTCGGCGGGCGGGTGGTATCCCGCTTCGTCGGTCCGGCGACAGAACGCGACGGTCGAATATGAAAAAGTGGAACGACGCGAGAATCCTTGCCATCCTGTTGGCTGGCGTGATGGCGGTCTCTGCGGTGAACGCAGTCGCACAGGATCATGGTGCATCGGATGGTCATGGCAATCATGCAGCAAGCACCCACGCGGGTGATTCGCATGATGGTGGATCAGACGACGCCGCGCACGGTGATGGTCACGAACAGCCAACGCTGTTCACTGGCGACCTCGGAAACATCTTCTGGAGTTGGCTGACGTTTCTCATCGTGATTGGCGTACTCGGTAAATTCGCCTGGAAACCGATCCTCACATCGCTGCAGCAGCGGGAAGAGTTCATTCGTGACTCGCTTGCGAAGGCGAAGCAGGATCGCGAATCGGCTGAGGCGAGCATGAAGGAATACGAGCAACGTCTGCAGGCCGCCCGGGAAGAAGCCACTGCGATGGTGGAAGAGGGGCGGCGCGATGCGGAGGTCCTGCACAGGAAGATTGAGCAGGAGGCACGCGACGAGGCCACCGCAATGCTGGATCGGGCAAAATCGGAAATCTCGCTCGCCCGGGACACAGCCATCAAGGAGTTGTACGGTTTGACCGCACAGCTCGCGACGGAAGTGGCTGGCAAGATTGTTGGTAAGGAACTTAATGCTGCGGATCACGAGCGTCTGGTGAGCGAATCGGTTGACGAGCTTTCCAAATTGCACGCGAACTAGGGATTCCCATTACTTGGGTTGGCATTGTTGAATCACGGAGCAGCAGGCGAAGGCACGGATCATGCAAGCGGTAAATGACGTAGGCATTGCGATTGCGGAAACATACGCCAGGGCACTGATGGCGCTGGCTGGCGACGACGTTCCGTTGGACGATCTGCTCGAAGAATTCGACGGATTCGTGGCGTATATCAACGCGACGCCGGAATTTGAATCGTTCCTCGTGGACGCGACGATCGACGCCGATGCCCGCGCAGCCTCGCTGGAAAAAACACTTCGCGGCAGGATGGCTGATTTGCTGCTCGACTTTCTACAGGTGCTCAACCGGAAGGATCGCCTGCCGCTCGTCGAGCAGATTTTCATACAGTCCAGGCTGGCAAACGAAGCACTGAAGAATCAGGTCGAGGTGACTGTTTCGACGCCGACTTCGCTTTCGGATTCCGTGCGTGAATCGCTCGTATCTGCGTTGAAGGCGTATGCTGGCAGAGACCCGATCCTGACCGAATGTGTGGAACCAGGGCTGCTCGGCGGTCTCGTTGTCCACATTGGCGACAAAAAGCTCGATTTCAGCGTTGTGAATAAGCTGCGGCGATTTCGGAAAACGCTCGACAACCGTGCATCACGCGAAATTCAGAGCGGTCGGTCGTATGTACAGGATTAGTAGCGAAGCATAGTGGCAAGGATAGTTGCCGAATTGGTGCAGAGAACAATACAGACGAGGCGTCGGGCGCAGTAGAAATAGACGCTCAAGAATAAACTGAACGCGTCTGAAAAAGACGCCTCAAACCGAACAGGTTGACGGTTATGAAATTCAAAGTCGATGAAATCTCAAGTGTTCTCCAGGAGGAGATCAAAAACTATCGCAGCGAGGTCGATGTGGCTGAGGTCGGCCGTGTCATCGCAGTCGGTGACGGTATCGCGAGGGTCTACGGCCTGCGAAACGCATTCGCCTCCGAGCTCGTGGAGTTCTCAAACGGACAATTCGGACAGGTCTTGAACCTCGAAGAAAACTCCGTCGGAACCGCCATCCTCGGCGATTACCTGGGCATTAAGGAAGGCGACGAAGTCCGAAGGACCGGGCGTCTCCTCAGCGTCCCGGTCGGCGAAGCCATGATCGGACGCGTGGTCGATCCGCTCGGTCGCCCGCTCGACGGTCGCGGTGCCATCGAAACACCGCACACCTCCCCGCTTGAAATCATCGCACCGGGCATCGCGGGCAGGCAGCCGGTCACCCAGCCGATGCAGACCGGCATCAAAGCCATCGACAGCATGATCCCCGTCGGTCGAGGCCAGCGTGAACTCATCATTGGCGACCGAAAAACCGGTAAGACAGCCGTCGCCATCGACGCGATTATCAACCAGAAGGGCGGCGACATGGTCTGTGTCTATGTCGCCATCGGGCAGAAGGAATCCACTGTCGCAAGCCTCGTCGAAGTACTCCGCGAACGCGGTGCGATGGACTACACCATTGTCGTCGTCGCGAGCAGTTCCGTCCCGGCTCCGCTTCAGTTCATCGCCCCATACGCCGGTTGTGCAATGGCGGAATACTTCACATACCGCCAGGGTGGACACACACTTTGCGTCTACGACGACCTCTCCAAGCAGGCAGCCGCATACCGCCAGATGTCCCTGCTCCTGCGTCGCCCGCCAGGCCGCGAGGCATACCCCGGTGACGTCTTCTACATCCACAGTCGCCTCCTCGAGCGAGCTTGTAAGTTGGCCGAGCGTCGCTTTGTTGTGAAGAAGGGCGCACCCGCAGATGCGAAAGACGGCGTGGATGGCAAGGTCTACGTTGGCGCCCCCGGTGTCGATGAAGCAAAGGAAGCAGCAGAAAAACTCGGTGCATCAGATCACGAAGTCCGTGTAGATCCCACCAGCGGCGGATCGCTGACAGCCCTCCCGATTATCGAAACGCTCGAGGGTGAGGTATCCGCATACATCCCGACCAACGTCATCAGTATCACAGACGGACAGATTTATCTCGAACCCAACCTCTTCTTCGCTGGCGTGCGACCCGCCGTCAACGTTGGTATCAGCGTCTCTCGCGTGGGTGGAAATGCCCAGAAGAAAGCGATGAAGAAGATTTCCGGTTCTCTGCGACTCGACCTCGCAGCCTTCCGCGAGCTCGAAGCTTTCGCACAGCTCGGTACCGATCTCGATGACGTCACTCAGCGCCAGTTGGATCGTGGCCGTCGCATGGTCGAGCTTCTCAAGCAGCCACAATTTCAGCCCTATAAACTGAGCGAGCAGGTTGTGAGTATTTACGCCGGTACCCAGGGCTTCCTCGACGATCTGCCACTGGACCAGGTGCTCGTATTTGAAAAAGCACTGCACGCCCATATCCACAACGAGTTCCCCGAGATCTTCGAGACACTCGATACAACCGGACAGATGGACGACGACCTTCGCAAGAAAGTCGAAGACGTACTCGGAAACTTCAAGAAGAGTTTCGTAGCAAAACGATAAGGCAAGCGACATCGGCACTGGAAACGCGGACGCAGGAATAGGGATTCATGGCAAAGGCACGAGCAATCGACGAACGGCGTAAAGCCGTCAACAACATCAAGAAGATTACGCGCACGATGCAGTTGATCGCAACCGCGCGTTATCAGCAGTCGCTCGGCCGAGCGGTCAACGCGAAACCCTACACCGAGAAGATCGCCGAGGTCATGGCAGACGTCACCGCAGCCGGTGCAGATGTAAAGCACCCACTGCTCAAGCAGAACCCAGATGTCAAACGTGAAGCAATTCTGGTGCTCACCTCCAATCGTGGACTTTGCGGCGGATACAACGCCAACATCATCCGCGCTGCCCGAAACAAGATCAAAGACAATTCCGAAGCGGGCATCGAAACGGACATTTATACCGTGGGCAAAAAAGGGTCGACCTACTTCCGTTTCGTCGGGCAGGAACTAAAGAAAGATTTCACTGGTTTGCCCGATGCTCCGGAATTTCTCCAGGTCGAACCCATCGCAACCGGATTTATGGACGATTACGAAGCTGGCGTATACTCAGCAGTCAGCATCGTCTATATGAAGTACCTGACAGCAGCCCGGCAGGTCCCAGATTGCCTGAAACTCCTCCCGATCGAGCAGGAGTCTAAAGGTGACCATTCGGCTGGCACCCCGGAAGGAGCAGGGGCCGCGTCGGCGTCGCGGCAGGTTCAATATGATTTTTCGCCTGACCCTCAGGCGCTTTTGACGGAGCTTCTCCCCGTAACGGTGAAGATTTGTCTTTTCCAATGTTTTAATGACGCCGTGGTGAGTGAAAACGTCGCGCGAATGGTGGCCATGAAGAGTGCCACAGACGCCGCCAGCGAAATGAGTAAATTGCTCGGGCAGCAGTTCAATCGTGCCCGACAGTCTCAGATTACGACCGAATTGCTGGACATCATGGGCGGTGTAGAAGCCCTGAAATAGGGTATGATTGCTAAATCCGGGTGAGAATAAGCCCTGTACCAGGGTAGCGAACCCTCGAAATGAAAGATGTGTGGAGCAGTAAGATATGAGCGACAACGGACAGTCAGTTGGCAAGATTACCCAGGTCATTGGTTCAACCCTGGACGCCGAATTTGCCGAGGACAAACTTCCCAAAATCTACAACGCGCTTCACGTCGATTTCGACTTGAACCAGGGTGACAAGACCGAGAAGGTCAGGTTGTGGTGCGAGGTCGCACAACATCTCGGTGGTGGTCGGGTTCGTGCGATTGCCCTCGGTTCCACCGATGGCCTGCCGCGTGGTATCGACATCACCGACACCGGCGGCCCCGTGACAGTGCCAGTCGGGATGTCCACACTCGGACGCGTGTTCAACCTCTTGGGCGAACCCGTCGACGGGCGTGGACCGATCAAGTCTGACAAGAAACGCGGCATCCACCAGGAACCGCCTATTTTTGCCGACCTTACCCCCAAAACGGAAATTCTCGAAACCGGCATCAAGGTCATCGACCTCCTCGCACCGTTCGTCCGTGGTGGAAAGATCGGTCTGTTCGGGGGGGCGGGACTGGGCAAGACCGTCATCATTCAGGAGATGATCGCTCGTATCGCCCGGGAGCACAGTGGATACTCCGTCTTCGCAGGGGTGGGTGAGCGAACCCGAGAGGGCAACGATCTCTGGCTGGAGATGCAGGAAGCAGAGTTCAAGAACGCCGCCGGTGAAACCAAGAAGGTTCTGGATCACACGGCCATGGTATTCGGCCAGATGAACGAACCACCAGGAGCTCGTCTCCGAGCAGCCCTGACCGCGCTCACCATGGCCGAGTATTTCCGAGACGAATCCGGGGCAGATACCCTGCTCTTTGTAGACAATATTTTCCGTTTCTCGCAGGCTGGTTCGGAGGTTTCCGCACTCCTCGGTCGCATGCCATCTGCAGTGGGCTATCAGCCAACGCTCGGTACTGAGATGGGCGAGCTTCAGGAGCGTATTACGTCAACCAAGGCGGGGGCTGTCACCAGTGTGCAGGCGATTTATGTCCCTGCTGACGACCTGACCGACCCGGCACCAGCCACCACCTTCACCCACCTTGACGCGTTCATCGTGCTGGCCCGTGGTATCAGTGAGAAGGGTATTTACCCTGCTATCGATCCGCTCACGTCCAGCTCGCGTATTCTCGATCCGCAGTTTGTGGGTGAGGACCATTACCGAGTCGCCCGTCGCGTGCAGACGATCCTCCAGCGCTACAAGGAATTACAAGATATCATCGCGATTCTTGGAGTCGAAGAGCTGAGCGAGGAGGACAAACTCATCGTCTCCCGTGCCCGTAAAATCGAGCGTTTCCTCAGTCAGCCATTCTACCTGGCTGAGCAGTTCACCGGTTTTGAGGGTAAATACACCCCCTTGGTCGATACGATCCGCTCCTTCGACGAAATCTGTGAAGGCAAATGGGACGACCTCCCGGAATCGGCCTTCATGTACGTTGGTGCGGTCGAAGAAGCAGTCGAGAAAGCGAAGGGCCTGTAGTCTTGCATAGCGATGGGCCTGTGGTGTCGTATAACGATTGGCCGACGGTCCGCATGAAGTGAAGCTGTAGCCTATATGAAGTGGTACTGTAGTCTGCATGAAGTGATGCTGTCGTTTGTAAGTAGTGGAACTGTTGTGTTGCACGAAGTGAAACGGTCGTTTTGCATAAAGTGTTGCTGAATTGAAGTGGGAGTGTGACGTATCATGGCCAATGAAAAACTTCACTGCAATCTCATCACTCCGGATGCTCAGCTTCTGGATTGCGCAGCGACGTTCGTCGCCATCCCGGGGCACGACGGGCAGTTCGGTTTTCTCAAAAACCGTGCCCCGCTTTTGTGCAAACTTGGTGTGGGTGAGCTTCGCATCGATACCGATGATGGGACCAGGCGATACTTCGTGGATGGCGGATTCGCCCAGATGCTGTCCAATACGCTGAATGTGTTGACGGAACGGGCAGAGGCTGCTGGGGATATCGATATAGCCAGCGCCGACGAAGAACTCCGCAAGGCGCTATCTCTCACCGTCAGCGAAGCTGGCAGTGCTGAAGCCCGCGACCTCGCTGTCCGGCGGGCCCGCGCCAGAAAGCGCATTTCAAGTAACGCTTGAAAATCCTAGACAATTCGCCACAATCCGTCGATTCGCCGCAATCCGTCAGTTCGCCACAATCCGTCGATCTTACCCCAATCTCGCGCCATACGGTTTGACAGGTCGTTTTGTTCCAAAAACTCCGTGTCCATTTGCTTCCATGGGTCTGCGTATCAAAAAAAGGGGCGGCCTGGCCGGTCGGGGATTCCAGGGGGAATACCAGGTCCGCACCCCAAATTTCGAGTGATGACGGGCGGCGTGTCTATTTCGCCCTCAGCGTGATATCGGGCTTGGCGTCGTATTATTGCATAGGGAATACGCCTAACGCGTCGGTTTTCCAGAAATCACCCCATCTCGAAGTGGGCCACTGTCGCGCAGAAGTGAGAATATCGGCTGTTGGCAAAGTGCGACAACAGACGTTAAAATGGGGGCAGTTACGAGGTACCAATCGTAATCCAGTATTGAAACGAGCTTCAACCCAGAGCGACGTTTGGCTGCGTCGCATCTTTCGAGCGGTCTATCATGACCCGTGGAGGAGCGAGAACATGCTTACCCTAACGTTTCTTGGCGTCGGGAGTGCTTTCGCGAAGCGCAATCATCAGTCCAATGTCCTCATCGAAGCCTGGAACCATGGTCCGGATAAGCAGGATGAGCCGAACGACACCATGCTGATCGATCTTGGTGGGACCGGTAATCTTGCTCTGCACGAATTGATGCAGAAACCGGGATACGACTACCTGAATATGGACGGATCCGTGGATTATCGGAAGTTGCGGCGGATCTTGATTACCCATCAGCACGGTGACCACATTGGGGGTCTGGAGGAGCTGTCGCTTACGAATGTTTTTGTGCAGAGCGATCCCAAGACTGGGAAAGCGTTCAAACCGCAGATCATCAGCTCGATGAACATTCTGGTGAACCTGTGGGATACGTCGCTCAAGGGCGGGATGAGTCCGATGCCGGGGAGGTATGCCCTGTTGCAGGATTTCTTTTTCATCCTTGCGGTACGCGCTACGGATACCGGGTATGAACCGTTTCAGTTGCTCAAGCGCTACCAGTTTGAGATTTTTCCGACGGACCATATTCAGATCGAGCGGAAATATGATTGGCCATCTAATGGCGTGCTGATGCGTGATTTGAAGACGGATGAGACGGTGTTTTTCTCGGGCGATACGCGGTTCGATTTTGAGACGTATCGTGGGATGATGACGTCTGCGAAGATGAATTTTCACGACGTGCAGCTTGTTGAGAATGAGAATCCTGTCCACGCCTCGCTGTCAGAGCTTCGCACGATGCCGGACGATGTGAAGAAAAAGACATTTCTATATCACTATGGTGATACGTGGGATGCGCCGGAGTACGATTTCGTGCCAGAGGAGTTTGCGGGTTTCGCCGAGCCGCAAAGGCGGTATGTGTTGTTTGCGTAGCGATTCTTTCCCGTGGTTTATGGTGCCAGGGTGTGTCACTTGTTGCTGTAGATTGCAAATTGCATTCGGTGCCAGATCGATGACACATAGCACAGTGCGATGGCGATGACGAGTCCGAGTACCAGCAGGATTTCCGCAGGAGACAGGAATCCCGCCCCGGTGAGTGCAAACAATATCATGGCTGGCGCGGTCAATATCGGAAAGGCGCCAGCGCTGAGTGCGACGAGATGAAAGGTTGCTGCGAGTCGATTCCTGCCGACGCGTCTGGACATGAGGAAACCGATACCAGATGCGACGGTAGAGCCAAGCATGAAGAAGCACCACGCGATGAAGCATGCGAATATGATGAAGGTGGCGGCGATGATAGCGAATGAAATGTCGAATCCCTGTGTCATTCCGATGACGATTATGCCTCCTGCGAATCCGGCGATACCCGCGAGGGTGCAGCAACTGATGAACACCCAGATAACGCCTGTCGGTACTGCGTCGTAGCAGTTGGTCGGGGGTTTTCCAGAACTGCCACAATCCTCCGGCTCCGACTCGATACTGGTAGGGGATGCGTGGGTTTTCTTCGATGGACGGGGCGGTTGGTTTTCCGCATTCGGGGCAGCGGTCGATTCCGTCGAGATGGCTTAGCGTGTATCCGCACCATTCGCAGAGCGGATGGGATTGTTGCAAAGGCTGGTTGTTTCGTGGTGCGGTCACTGCACGAAGATAGCTGACGATCGACCAGATGATGGTGGCTGCGATCAGTGCGAAGGATATCGTGTACATGTAGTATCGCGGCGGTGATGGTCCTATGATTATTTTGGGTGGCATCAGATGCATCGCCGCTACGAAGCTTATGGCGATCCACGTCAGGTGTCCGGAGAACAACCAGCTCATGCGAAGGGTGTGGTGGAAGGTGTTTTTGATGGGTTCGGGTCGCGCGGCCCAGCAGGTCATGCTCATCGCGACTGCAATGAATGCGACCTCCCCACAGGCGTAGGTGATCAGCGTCATATTGGTTCGGAAGGGAAGAGGGAAACCGGGGCCTTCCACACCAAAGTAATCGAAGATCAGGTAGGTAGCCCTGAACGTGGCTGTTGCGAGGATCATACCGATCCAGTGTGCGATGTAGAGTTGCCATAACGGTGTGTGTTCATGCCAACGAGCGACGCGTCGGGGGGCGAATGGGAAGAGTAGAGGTGCGACGAGGACACGGATGGTCTTTTCAGCTTGCTCGTTCATGACTGCGGAGCATGATCGACGATATGGCCATTGTGGGCAAGTGTGGGATGCGTCGCAAATTGTTGAAAATTGCCATTGTGGGGGGCGGTATTATGATGGGGGTGCATAGGGTGTTGCGGTGTTGCGGTGTGTGAGGTTTTTGTGGTATTCGGAACACTGGCGGGCAAGCCGCCTGTGGCACCCTCAATTGCACATTCCTGCATCATGACGACGTATTTTGTGACATAGAATTCACACATCAAGGAGACGCATCATTGCCCGCACCTCGATTGCCTTATTCCATGCCGGAGCTTAGTGACACTGATCGGATTGCGCGGGTGGAAGCGTTGCTTGCGGAGATGCAGTCGCGGCGGAGCTGCCGGGATTTTAGCGATCGCCCCGTACCGCGTGATTTGATAGAGCGGTGTCTCGCTGTCGCAAATACTGCACCCAGCGGGGCGAATCGTCAGCCATGGCGGTTTGTGGCGATCGATGATGTTGCGATTAAGCATGAGATTCGCCTGGCAGCTGAGGCTGAGGAGCGTGAGAGTTATGATTGGCGCATGCCGCCGGAGTGGTTGGAAGCGCTGGAGCCGATCGGGACGGATGCTCAGAAACCCTTTCTGGAAATCGTGCCATGGTTGATCGTGATTTTTCGGGTGGACTGGGAGATTGTCCGAGGGACGAAATATAAGAATTATTATCCGGTCGAGTCGGTGGGGCTGGCGTCTGGATTTTTTCTGGCAGCCTGTCATCGTGCGGGTCTTGCGACGCTGACGCATACGCCGAGTCCGATGGGTTTTCTGCGGGATATTCTCGGGCGGGGGAAGAATGAGAAGCCGTTTTTGCTGATCCCGGTGGGGTATCCGGCGGACGATTGCACGGTTCCTGATCTTCCGAAGACGGACGTATGTGAGTTGCTGCAGTGGAATCGATGATTGCTGTGTGAGGGTGGGTTCATTTCAGGCGACAAATCACATGTTAGAAAATCGGTTGCCGGAATCCGCTGGACGATCGATCCGAACTGGGTGGATTTCGTGGCGGGGGGCGATGGTCCTGCATGGGTGGATTTGAAGGGTGATGCGTCTGCTGATTGTGTGAAGCGGAATGCACGTCGGCGGGTGTGGCGTGTTGAGCGTGGGGGGCGTGTTGTGTATGTGAAGGAGTATGTGTCGCGATCGGTGCGTGATCGTGTTCGGCAGGGCGTGCGGGGTGGTGATGTGCGGCGGGAATGGCTGATGGGGTTGCGGATGGTTGCGGCTGGTGTTGGGACGGCGTGTCCTGTGGCGATGGGGGTTGGTGGTCGACGGAGTTGGCTGGTGACGGAAGCGGTTGCGGGTTCGCCGTTGTCTGAGGTATGGCGTGACGCGTTGTTGGCTGATGGTGATGTGCATTCGGTGCGTCGGTTGATTGCTGGTGTTGCCCGGTTTGTGGCGGATGCACATGGGAAGGGTTTTTTGCACGGTGATGAGCATCCTGAGAATATCCTGGTGTATGATCGTGGCGGTGAGATAGAGTGCCACTACATTGACATTCGCACGGGTCGGTTTTCGTCGTCGGTTTCGGAGGCGTTGGTTTCGGGGTCGCTGGGACAGTTGCATCAATGGTTCTGGATGCGGTCGGATGAGCGGTCGCGATTGCGGTTTTTACGGGCGTATTGTGGGTATCGGTGTGGCGTGCCTGTGGGGAAGGGGGCAGAGCGGCGGGTGGTACGGGTTGAGTCGCGAGCGATGTTTCGGCGGATATTGCCGATGATCGTGGCCGAGACGTATGCGCTGGCGGTTGATCTCTGGCAGAAGCGGGATGCTCGAATACTGCGGACGAATCGTTATTTTTCGAAGATTTCTCTGGAGAATGGGCGTGTTGCGCATGTGGTGCTTCGGTCTCGTCGGGCTGATCGGTTTCCTGTTGCGTGTTATCGTGAGGCGACGGTCGATCAGTGGCGGGATTGGCTGAGTGCTGAGGGGGATGTCGGGCCGACGGTGGTTCGGCTGAGGCTGTCGGACGTGGGTGCTGTTGAGCGATGTCGGTTGGTGGAGATGTTCGCAGTGGGGCATCGGTTGGTGAACCGTGACGTACCGTGTCGTCGGCCAATGGCGGTGGTCGAGGGTGTGGAGTTGTTATTGGACGCTGATCCTGAGTCGGAGGGCTGGCTTGGGATAATGAGCGGTGGTGATTTGAGGATGCGACGTTGCGTATTGGTGTCGCTGGGGGAACTTGTGGGTTTGATGTCGGATCGTGGTGTGTCGCTATCGCGTGCTGGGGCGGGGACGTTTGGGGTTTGCGAATTGGATGGTGCGTGCCGGGTGTTCGTGAATGGGCTTGAGGATGTGGTGGTTCGTGAGCGAGATCCCGAACGCGATAGAAGTGCCACCAGTGCGGCACTCTATCGCCTGATCGTTGATTGTGGGGTCTATCGACGTCGCGATGCTGCGGTATTTCTGAAGGCGATGCTCGGGCGGAAGAGGTGGAAAGAAGCCTTTCGCCAGCTCGCGTCTCAGTGTCCAGTTGCGTAAGCGTTATGGTTCAACATGAGATTCGGGCGGCGACGCCGGGGTCGAAGGTGAGCATGTTGCTTCGTAAGAGTGCTGATGATGCTCGTGCTCCGCCTTGCTTCTATTCGTTCCGCCTGCGACGCGTGACAATTCCGATACATGCGGACATCAGCATCAGCGTTGTTGGTTCTGGAACGACGACGTATTCAAAGTGAAAATGGAACGGTTCGAGGAATCCCTGCGGAGCCGGCAGTCCGTCCGGTACTTGTTGACCGGTCTCTTCGAGGTTTTTCAGGATCGAATAGGGGACCGTAATTTCAAAAGCGATTGTGTCGGTCCCCTCGCCGGTAAACTGTGGACTGACCGCTTCAAAAACCGTGTTCGGCGTAAGGATATCGGTAAAAACGTTGGCGTCTTCAAACGCGTCGGAATCGCGATAGGGATCGGTTGCGGTGTACTGGTTGTGGAGTTCGAAGTAAGGTTGATCGAGTTGATCTGCCTGTTCGTTCCAAAGGGCGTGCATGAGGAATGTGGTTTGATCGACGTTGATCGCCCGGTCAAACTGCATGCCTTCCACGCGGATCGTAAGATCACTGCCCACGGCGATGTCGGGGAAGAAATCTTCGCTCGCGCCCGCCGGAACGTCTTTGAAGAACCCATGCGTGACGAGCGTCTCATCAGGACCAAGGACCTCCGGGTGCGTTTGAGCGGTGAATGTGCGACGACCGAAGGAGTTGACTGCATTGAATGCGCGGATATTCGGAGCATCACCGAGGGGGATAGCTGAGGCAGCTCCGAAGGCAGCATCATCCCAGTTGCGGCTGTCGGTGAAACTGACCGGTCCTGAATTGGTGTCATACCCTATTGTGATCGTTGACGATCCGATGGGCAGTGGTTTCTGGGCGATGGCAGAAGTGGTACAGCTCGCTACGACGATCGTGACACATAGATGTGCCGAAGTGCGCAAGAAAATCCCGTTCATTCTGCTCTCTCCCAAAAGCTCGCGGTTTGCCCTCTCCCAAGAGCATTGTCCTCATTAACTTCCTACAGGCCGCCATTATACGCATTTTTGAACGGCTGACACAAGGCGTTTCCGCTCGAATCGGTGCGAATGACTGATGCGCAATCGGCAGCACTTTAATCGTTGAATGCTGACTGGAAGTCGCCAAAGTCCAATAAATCAACATCATCATCGTCGTTGAAATCGAACGACACGCATTCTGGGTCCAGAAGCGGAACACCATCAGCGGTGGCGCAATTGTGAAAGACAACATAGTCCGCCAAGGTGACGAATCCGTCGTCGTCGATGTCTCCGGTGGAAAATGGTGTGATGGCGATGGTGTGCGTGTTCATCAGGACGGGTGGAGATTTGCCCGTGGTTTCCCACTGCTGGTAGAGGATGTCGCCGGTGTCGTTCGTGATGTTTTTGTCACGGAGGAAAGTAATGTATTCCTTGCTGGCGGTCTGATAATAGATTCGCGTGGTCACGGATGCTGCGTCAGCGGGCAGGACGAAGGTGGTGTCATCCCAGTATTGACCATCTTCATAATGAGCAGCCACAGGGGATGCGAGGACCGCAGCGAAGCCCGCATTGGTGAAACCACGAGGCGGAATACGGTTGTCCTTGAGGAGAATACTGTTGAGGGCAAAGTGGAATCCTTTCCCGGCAGGGACACCGGTCAGCGACGCCACTGTCTCGCTGATACCGAGTTCTGCTTCGTAGACTTTGGTGTCGATGGTTGTCAGATCGGCTGACAGTGTGTTGTAGTAACCACGTTCCTCGATGAGCGACTGGGATATGTCGAGAACCTGAACGTTGATCCACATGCGTCGCCCCTCGGGGTATCCGGTAGGGAGTTTGTGTCCTGTTTCGTTGGTGATTCGGACGTGGATGCGGTTGCCGGTCTGCCATGTATCGAGGGTAGCAGCCCGTTGCAGCATGGAAACAGAGCGATCCTTACCAGCGGCAAGGTAGTCTGGATTGATGTTGTCGTCGGGGTAGAGGTTCAGGATCATGTCCTGGACCCATGCGTTTCCACCGGCGAAATCATGTGCCGCCAGATCGGGGCGAATGGGCGGATCGCCAAAGGTACTTCCGATGGCTTCAAATTTGGGCATGTGGCAATCCTGGCAGGTACGAATGAAGGGGTCATTCCCGCCAAATCGACCTTGCATATCGACACCAGTGGAGGCGAACGCGCTGTTGATGAACTCGCTGTAGGTTCGTTCGACGGGGAACATATCGTGCTTGTTGCCCGTGGGGTGGGCGGTATCGATGCTGGTGACTGAGTACGAACCATCCGATTCGCGTAGGAAGACGGGGTTGCTCACGTCGTGGCAGGTGCCGCACATTTCTGACGTTCGATGGTATGGGGATTCTGCCCAGAAATGTTGCGGATTCACCGGATCGCTATAAGGCCCACGTCGAATGTCGAGTGGGTCGAGGATGTAGTTTGCACTGCCCGGACTGACGGGAAGGACGCTGATGTTGGCGAGGATTCCAGCGTCGATGTCGGGGCTGATACCGGGCTTGAAGACAGGATCGACCATGCGATGGCAGGCACTGCAACTGACGCCGTCTCTGTCGGAATCGGTCAGCTCCGAACCGTCGGGCGGAATGCAGCGTCCCTGGACCCAGCCGCTGGGGGTGTGGCATCGCAGGCAAAGGTCACCGACGACGTTTGCGTCCTGATTGGCGATGGAGAGGGCGGCGAAAAAGAGTGGGTCGCGTGCGGCTTGTGCCATCATACCACCCTGCCACCGGGAGTTGATAAGCAGTTCGACGGTTTCATCTCCTTCGTGGCAGAACGCACAGTTGTCGCTGGGACGAAAGGCCTCATAAATCACGTCGGTATTGGGTTGCGATCCTCCGAAGAAAAAATCCTCAATGGTGGTTGGAACCTGAGTTTGCTCAGCGGATTCGCCACTGAAACCACCGGCGGATGCAATCACGAACAGCAGGGTGAGCATCAGAGATATGGGGAGGATCGTCCTCCGGGGAAATAATGGCGCGATGGGTTTGCGAGGTCGCATGCTGTCATGTCCATCGAGTGTCATGGTGCGAAATCTCCCGGATACACGCCGCACGGAGCTGGTGTGACACTGCCCGTCACGGATTCGTGGAACGCTGCCAGATCATCCATATCCACATCAGCGTCGCTGTTGAAATCGAAGGCGCGGCAGCCAAGGGCCAGGATGAACTCCTCACCCTCGTCCGCAGGACCTGTGTAGCATGTCTGAAACCACTGAAAATCGAGGAGGTCTACATCGTAGTCGGTATCGAAGTCGCCAGGCAGCGGATCAAGGAGCTGTTCCGGCTGGTAGATAACGCATGTGGGGATGAGAGTCGCAGGGCCTCGTGTCGGATGCGTAAGTATCTCACCGGTAGGCCAGGAGAGTCCGCCACCGTGCAGGCTGTACATCTCGATGCCAGCGCTTGCACCCGGGGTGTCGGGCTGGTAGTGGTTGAAATAGTTGACTTCAAGGGGGAATGCACCGAGTGCCAGGGCTATGGCATTGTCATGGAAGAAGAGATTATTTGCATTGTTGTTGATGACGCGGCGGATGATGGAGTTGAAAGGGGGGACTCTGACGCGGTAGCCATCGAGGTATCCCGATGCCATCCCGAGATCGATCCAGACGTCCAGTCCAAAGGGATCAGTGGGGTTGGTGCTGTCTCGCAGGCGGATGTTCAAGACACCGGTAAATCGGATAAGGGTGTTGCGAAACGGTTCGTCGAGTTTTGAGGGATCTGAGATTTCGTAGATATAATCGTCGAGGAAGTCTCCGACGGTTGCAAAGGAGTCGTCGGGCCTGTCGAGGTCGGGTCCTGCGGGGAAGTCGATCCAGTCGGTCCGGAAGGTGAAGTCGGGCTTGAGGTCGCTGACGAAGGATTCGGCTCCGAGGAGGTTGTATGTTTCGACTTCTTCTTCGGGGATGTCCAGAAACACTTCGCCACGCCAACCTGCACCGACTTCCATTCCAGGGACCACACCATCGCGGTCCTCTTCGAGAACGATCACATGGGCAGGTGTTGGATCGGGGGCGTCAGCGACAGTCGTATCCGGACCAGCTATGAGTGCGAGTGTAGCCAAAGTCCACAAGGGTGTTGAGAACGCAAGACGGTGGATCATGTTTTTCATTGCTCGTGGTGACCTTATTGGACCCATTCTCGGTTTTGCCAGCTCGACGACACCTCCACCCCCATTGTACCGAAGCTGGCCAGCCCGGGTCAAACACGAATGCCTGCGATGCGCGGAAAACGCGACTTGTCGAGCGCGACCCTCTTTCGGACGTTCGACTGAAAGTGTCCACTCGGGTGACGCGTTCGTAAGTGCTTTTGCAAAAAAGGGTTATATGCAGGGGGTTGTCTTCCGGCATGCGCGTGTCACAATGACCCTGAACGCGTGTGGGAGCCCATGTGGTGGGCGGCGGACGCACGCGGTTGGAGGTTACAGCACAACTCACAATTCTACGCAGGACTGCGTATTCAACGACAATTGAATTTACGGTGTTTCAACGCAATGTGCGCGGTGAGCAGGATGCTCGCTGCGTGCGAACCGGAAGTGGTGTGTCGTGTCATCTGGAGGTGGCGACTGACAGATTGCTTTCGGGACAGGCGCCGGTGGATTCCAGTGTTCAGCAAGCACGAGTCCGGTTCGTCCTCACGGGGGTGAATCCAATGTTGACGCTGGGGTTCGCCATGTTCTGCAGGGAGCAGCGGTGGATCATTCCGGGTGGGTCATCCGGGGTGGATCATCTCGGGTGGATCAATTCGAGTGGGTCATCTCGATTCAATCTTGTCGATCTTGATTTCCAGCCCGGTGATAATGTCGATGATGGCGAACGCAATGTCACCAATGCCAGCGTCATTCAGGGATGAAGTCGCAAGGGCGATACGGGCGGGACTGCAGTCGGATTCACGCAGCGCTGCGTCGAAATCGATCCACTTTCCGCCGAGGTTGAACTGGGTCCACATATGGAATCCGAAGACGTTCCTCTTCCCGGCAAACTCAGGTACATAAGCCAGCCCGACCACGACACGCGATGGCAGATTGACCACGCGTCCAAGGGCAGCCAGAAGCACGGCGTGCTCGCTGCAATCCCCCTCACGTTTTCTGCACACCTCGCTTGCTGTGGCGAAGCCGATGTTGAGGTTTTTTTCCGTGATAATCTTGCTGACATAAACGCGAAGTTTATCGGCGACGAGGTAGGGGTGCGTCGTATCCCCTCTCGCTTCCTTCGCCATCTTGATGATTTCCGCGTCGTGGATGTTGATGGAAGGACCTGCCTTGAGGTAGGGCTTCATAGCCTCGCTGTGCGTCGTTTCCATCGGGAGTTTGCGGAGTTGGTCCTGGTCGATGCGTTGAACTACGATCGTCGCGGACTGTTTCGTTCGCACGCCGGGGGTCTGCATGGCGTTTGTTGGAAGATCGGGGATGGAACGATCCGCCCCGCTGATCTTAAGGGTGTATTCGATCCGCTGAGCGGTATCGCGGTCGATGGCGCGGTCGATTTGCACCAATGTGTCGACGAAGAATTCGGGGGGATCGAAATCGTCCAGTGCTTGCTCCCGCGTGGTTGCGGTCAACCGCATGGAAAGACCCGCCATGGGGATCTCAGTGCGCAAAACACGTCCCATCGCATCGACATATCCAATGTTCTCGAAGCTGCCCATGGGCAGATTCATGCTGGTGATCACCTTGATGGCTTCTCGCGGTCCGTCGGGCAGGGTGATGGTCATTTTTTTACCGACCGTGATCTTGGCATTGATAGCCGCATCGGTCCGGAGCGATGGTTCGTAGATGTCGAGATCGTATGTGGTTCCCTCTGAAAATCCGTGTTCGATTCCGGCACGAAAGGTTCCCCAGAGCATTTTCGCACCAGCCGGATAATCGTATGTCTGCTCCGTTTCCATGCCAAACTGAGCGCTTGTGATGCGGACCTTGCCGTCCTCGATCACGCCGCGCATCGCCTGGTCGATCGTGGACAATTTGCTGATCGATTCGAATTTGAGAGGTACGCCACCCACGGTCTCTTGTGCGGTCTGCATCACGTTGATGTCGATTTTAATCTTGGCTCGACGGATCGTGATGGCTGTAATCGTCCGCGTCTGGATCGTGTCACCTTCGCGGGTGAAGGTGCTGTGGGCGTAACCGACCTTCTGATCAGAAAGCTCCACGATCATCCAGTCTTCAAGGAAAAGCCCCTGGGGTGGATCGAGGAGGTTGATGGGCAGCGTCTGCTGACCAGCAGCCAATGGCTTACCATCGCCCTGAGACTCACCCATGGACTGAGACTTACCCGCCTCCCGGGCAACCGACAGTGGGGCGGTAAGACAGGAGGTGGCCAGGATCACGCTGAAGAGGATGGCGAATGGCATGCGATGCTGTCTCATGGTGTGTCCTCGGTTCGGAGTTCATCATCCTCAGGTGTCTATCGTGCAACCCATCGCAGGATCATAAGGACAATCAGTGTAAGATGGTGTCAGTCCGTTGTGGAAAACTGTCGCTCGCGAATCAGCACTCCGCGCTTGCTTCAATGTACAGAAGCTGGAATTCCGGGCATCAATGACACATCGCCGCATCAATGACACATCGCCCGGTACGCTATTTTTCGAAAAACTGCTTGATAGCAAAGACAGTGGCTGACCTGCCTGCCTTGGCGATTGATCGGGTGAGGGGGATATTCTTGGGGCAGACTTTCACGCAGTTCTGGGCGTTTCCGCAATCAGCGATCCCACCATTCCCGGTCAGAATCTCCAAACGCTTGTCCGCCTCGAATGAGCCAATCGGATGCTCATTGAACAGCACCGCCTGGCTGATGGCAGCTGGACCAATGAAGTCAGATTCAGGGTGGAACTGCGGACAGGATTCAACGCAGCAGCCACACGTCATACATGTGGTGAGCGGGTAGGAGTCTTCCTGTTGATGTTGCGATATTCGCGGGCCTGCTCCACGATCCGAGTAACCGTCCACTGGTACCCAGGCGTGGACTCTCGAGAGAGAATTGAACATTTTGGAGCGGTCCACGACGAGATCGCGGACGACGGGAAACTTGCTCATGGGTTCGAGCGTAATCTCATCGGGTTTGTTTTCGAGGAGCGTATTAGCAAGTGCAGTGCATGCCTGCCGCACGGACCCGTTGACCAGCATGGAGCACGCGCCGCAAACTTCCTCCAGACAGCAGGCATCGTAGGCGACGGGCGTGGATTGCTTGCCGTCGATCGTGACGGGGCTGGCGGCGATACGCTGAAGGGCAGTGGTGATGTTCATGCCCTTCTCATTTTCGATCTCAAAACGCTCCCATCGCGATGCGCCATTGGGATCGTCCTGCCTCTTGATCGCTACTTTGAATTTCTTTGACATCGACTCAATCCTGAGTGTTGCATTGTCTGTTTATCACCGCACGCAGTGAGCTTCGTGCCAGAACACGCCCGGTGAGCTATGCGCCAGAACACGCTCGACTGTTCAAGGGTCCGAAAACGCTGTTCAATCTGCAAACGGATCCCGCAGCAGGCGACACACTAAACCTTGGCAGCCGCCGGTTTCTTATCCGTACCACTCGCGATACGCGCCCGCCAGACCTCCTCGATAATCTCGGCACCCTTAAGCCCATACGTCCGGGGACGCGTCGGAATGGTACTCGTCTCGACATCCTCATAGCTCAGTTCAGGCCCCTCAGGCTTGTAGACCGCGACGGTTGTTTTGAGAAACTTACTGTTCTTTTCGGCAAATCGGTCGCACCACGCCTCCGCTTGTTTCCGAAGCGTAGATGCGTCGTCAGCGCTTGGAGCGGGGATGTCGAAATCAGGCTTGTAATGAGCACCGCGACATTCATCACGATTGCGAGCCCCCATAGCGATCACCTTGGCCAGCTCCAGCATGTCGCCAAGGGCACGGGAGAAGCTGAGGTTCTGATTCGTCCAGTTGCCCTTATCGGACAGTGAAATCCGCTTGTAGCGATCCGCCAGCTCATCAATTTTCGCGAGCGATTCGTCAATATTCTTGTTGTATCGGACAACGGTGACATTCCGCGTCATCGTGTCACCAAGCTCAGCATGGATGGTGTATGGATTCTCATCGCCAGCATTGCGGATCAGGTCGTCGAACTGCTGTTGATGCTTCCCAACCTCCGCGTCATACAGCGACGCTGGCTGATCCGCCGCCCCTGCCTGTAGCGATTTCATGTAGTTTTCGACACAAGGTGCAACAAACATGCCAGTGAAAATGCAACTCAGCAGCGAATTCGCACCAAGACGGTTCCCGCCATGGTACTGATAGTCAGCCTCACCAATGATATACATGCCCGGAATGTCACTTTGCTGATTCCTGGGCGATCCATAGACAAGACCCTCAGTTTTGGCATCCTTTTCGTAATCAACCCAGAGTCCGCCCATGGTGTAATGAACCGCCGGGAAAATCTTCATGGGCGTGACGCGCGGATCGACAGCCTGGAATTTTTCATAAATTTCCAGAATACCATCGAGCTTCTTATGGGTGGCAGCATTCAATTCGGTGAGGTCGAGGTAGACACATAGTTGTCCCTCCTCAACGCTGAGCTTATGGTTGACGCAGATGTCGAATATTTCGCGTGTGGCGATGTCACGCGGAACAAGGTTGCCATATTCCGGGTACCGCTCTTCAAGAAAATAATAACGCTCGGACGCGGGGATCGAAAGCGGATCACGCGTATCCTGAGGTTTTCTGGGAACCCAGACGCGACCACCCTCACCACGAGCACTCTCGCTCATCAGGCGTAGCTTGTCCGTTCCGGGTATCGCTGTCGGGTGAACCTGAATAAATTCACCATTGGCATATCGAGCACCAGCCTTGAAGCATCGCCCCGCAGCCCCTCCCGTGCAAATCATGGACATCGTGCTGCGACCGAAAACAAGCCCGCAACCGCCATGCGCCATCACCACGGCGTCCGCCGGAAACGCCCGGATCGTCATCTGGAACATATCCTGAGCGACAATACCCTTGCAGACTCCGCTCTCATCGAGGATCGGTCCGAGGAATTCCCAGTATTCAAACTTGTCAACAAGACCATCGCCTTCCCAGCGACGACATTGCTCATCAAGAGCATACAGCAGTTGCTGACCTGTTGTAGCACCCGCAAAGGCAGTTCTCTTGAAGAGTGTCCCGCCAAATCGCCGCTGATCCCGATTGCCTTCAGAGGTACGGTTGAACGCAACACCGAGACGGTCCATCAGGTCGATAATACGCGGACCCCAGTCGCACATCTCTTTCACGGGCGGTTGATTTTGAAGAAAATCGCCACCATAAACAGTATCGTCAAAGTGGAGATGCTCGCTGTCACCCAGTTCGCGGGTCGCTGCATTGACGGAGTTGATTCCGCCCTGAGCACACACGCTGTGCGAGCGCTTGACAGGCACCATGCTGATCAGATCGACATGCACCCCCGCCTCAGCCAGACGCATCGTGGCAGCCAGACCAGCCAATCCGCCTCCAACAACTACGACATTTTGCTTCGCCATGCCCATACCCTATAGATGTTGCTACCCTGTGATGATTCTACGATCCATGTTGACTGACGCGTTAATCTTCCCGCTGCAAATCTTGAGATGACGTTTGTGACGCAGAAACATGCCCTGCATCACCATGCTGCCCTGCATCACCATGCTGCTCTGTATCACCATGCTGCTCAGCATCTGTATGCTGCACTGTAACCTCTGCACCTTCATACGTCTTGAATCCACGTACCGAGCTAAGCCCGACGATACCAAGCACAACACCAAACACCGCGCACACATAGCCCGAAGTCCGCTGTGACGACGGACCAACTGTGATCCCCCATGTAATAAGCGAGGTCCAAAGCCCGTTCGCAAGGTGATACACGCACGCCAGAACGCCCACCGCATACAGCAGGTTGAGTGGAACACCAAACAGCGATTCCTTCATCGCAAGCGCAGCAGTCGCAGCAGCATCATGCGGATCGAAACGCGCTCCGCCAAGCGATTCGCCCAACCAGTGCATATGCCAGAGATGATACAAAATGAACACGAACGCCACGCCACCCGTCACACGCTGGAACGTGTACCGCAGATTTCCGCCATACTTATACGCACCCACATTCGGGCGGCCACTGAACCAGATCTGAAACCCAAGAACAGCATGGAACAGAAGCGGAAGGAAGATTCCCACAATCTCCACCGGGAGAAGGAAGGGTTCAAGGTCGTGGATCCGATCCACCTGTGTCTGGAACGCTTCTCCGCCGAAGTTGATGGTCGAGTTGACCGTCAGGTGGACGACCAGAAATACGCCCACCGGTAAAATTCCAGCAAGGGAATGCAGGCGGCGAAGCAGGAAATGATGCCCTCCCTGCGAAGAAGGGGACGATTCAGAGGCCACGATCGTTCAATCCTTTCTCACGGCGACATTCGCACCATAAAGCTCAAAAATCTCAGCGCAAATTCGTCCACAACCAGTCGAAATACAGACGTCAACCGTCCAACAACGGTGCGACTGACGTTCCCACGCTAGTTATGGGGGATGGATGGAAATCCGTCAACCGTCGCTTGAAAGGCTCGATGGCTTTCGGAGCGGGCTGGGCTTGCTACAATGCACGAATGGCGCAGAATCACCACGGAGCGAAATATGCATCAGCACCGACCGCTGGACTGGCCGGCACGATACCCAAGGCAGCCGGCACGATATCGAAGGTAGGCAGCGTGGTGACCCAGGACAACCGAGTGACCCAGGACAACCGAGCGACCCAGGACAACCGAGCGACCCAGGACAACCGAGCGACCCAGGACAACCGGCATCCGCTGGGACCACTGATTCGCTTCGAGCGATTTGTCACCCCGACGCCTGCGAGAATTCTGTCAGGTGTCGTGTGCGTCGCAGCAGTCGCATTACTCGCTGTCGCAGCATCCTTGTCACCCGATCCGGCAGGGCACGGGACACACCAGCAGTTGGGGTTCCAGTCATGTACCATGATGGTTGTCTCCGGCATCCCCTGTCCAACTTGCGGCATGACGACATCCTTCGCATACGCAATCCGAGGTCGATGGATTCAAGCTTTCAAGGTCCAGCCAATGGGAGCAATCCTCGCAGCTGTGACAATGTTCACCGCGATCGGAGCTGCAATATCTCTTGCGACCGGGCGTGGCTGGCGGTTAAATTGGTTCCGGGTTCCGCCTCACCGCGTAGTGATCGGGGCAGTCGCATTGTCGATCGCAGCCTGGGGATACAAAATCTGGGTTGTCACCACAACCACGGGGTGAATGGGACCACGGGATGAATAGGACCACGGGATGAATGGCTTCGGCGGCAACTCTATAATATCGGTGAAGACTCCATGAAATCGGTGAAGACCCCCATGAAAGGCACATCCATGGCACGAAAAATATCGCTGGTATTACTCTTGGCAACGATGCTGACGGCGTCGGGGTGCAATTGGCTCATACCTTTCATGTTCCTCGGCGAACACAAGCGATCGGTCCCACCCGAGTTCGACAAGCTCGTCGCAAAGCGTGTGGCTGTCCTCGTCTGGGCACCACCCGAAACGCTCTTCGACTACCCATACATACGCCTCGAGTTGTCCAGTTACATCGGAGATCGAATCCGAGCACATGTCGAAGATTCAGACGTGGTGAATGCCGACAGGGTCGAGGATTTCCTCCAGCGCAATCTGGACGCAGCCGTCTCACCACGAGACACCGGAAAGCATTTTGAAGCAGACACCGTCGTCTATGTGGAGCTGTTGGAATTCCAGATGCGCGACCCCCACACACCGGATTTGCTCAGAGGCGTCATGTCAGCAAATGTCTCCGTTTTCGATCTACGCACAGACGCCGACGAAATCAGCAGATTCCCGCTATCATCGGTGGACGTCACCTATCCGGAACATCAGGCCATGATAATGTCCGGACGCAACGCAGTCGTGGTCCGCCAGCAGGCCTACGAAGAATTTTCCGAGAAAGTAGCAAGAAAGTTCTATGAACATCAGATCGACCTATAAAGTGTCAAGCCCCGGCAGAATACACCATAACATGTCACACGACCCCGTCAGACATGACAGTGTCGATGACCGACGAACCTCTTTCCAGGGTGATGGAGTATGTCAGGGCTATAACGCGGCATCCTCAGGGCGAAGGTGCGTGCAGCGGTCCCGCCGCCGATGGGTCATCGCAAGCATTCTAATCTCCATGACTGCCATCCCCTGCATCGGGTGCGGTGCATCTGGAGGGCAGGCGCTCTTCATGTTAGGACTCTTCAAAAGACCGAAGATGGAAGCAAAATTCAAGCTGTGCGACGGACCCGTCGTAATCCTCGTAGACGATTTCCAGGAGCACTGTTACTGGTCAGAGATCACCAGCGTTCTGGCAGAAAAAACCACAAACGCAATCCAGGAGCACGGAGCAGCCAAGACCATCATTTCACCAATCAAGATCCGACGCCTCCGCCAGACAACCACAGATTACGACGAACTCGGAGCACGCGAGGTTGGTCGCCTCGTCCAGGCAGAGCAGCTCGTCTGGTTGCAGGTCGTAGCATTTGATGCAACCGAAGACCCCCACGAAATTCACGCAGCCGCAACGCTCAGCGTCACGGTCAAGGTCATAAACGCATTGGAGGAGCAGGACCGTTCAAAGGTCCGCCTCTGGCCATCCGCTCGCGATGGCGAAAGAACAGATGTGGAAATCGGCGCAGCAGGCGTCGCGAAAGCGAAAAACCGTGCAGGCATCGTTGACGCCTTGTGCGAGAAGATGGGCCAGAAGGTCGCACGACATTTCTATGACCGACTCATGGACGATTTCGAGGAAGAATGACACACATCTGCCACCTTTTTGACAGGTCGGCCGACTGGGAACAGAGCATCGCCGTCGAGCAATGTTTGGACCGCCTCGCGCCAGATCAGCATACCCAGCACATCGTCTCGCTCGATCAAATCAAACCGGATCGCGACGCGACGATTCAAGCACTGGCTCACAGCAACGTCCATCGTATCCCGATCCGATTCGGACTCGCGATCTCAGCCGCACCCGCACTGAAGCGATTCCTCAACCACCGCAACATAAACCTCATCAACGCATGGGGATTGTCCGCAGCAGAGACCGCGTCCGCAGCAGCAAACCCAGACACCATCATCATCGTCCACATCTTCGATCCTCGTATTTCAAAGACAGACGCACGAAAGTTGCGCATTTTCGCAGAATCACCGCGATTTGGCATCGCCTGTGCATCCCAGACCGTACGGCGACGACTCATCGAGTCTGCCATTCCCGTCGAAAAAACAGTCGTCATCCGACCAGGTGTCGATTTCGGAAGGATCAACAAGGCAAAGCGTCGACGCGACGAAATCCGAAACCGCCTGCACCTGAAACCAGACCATCATCTGCTGCTCGCGTCCTATCCAATCCGCACAGATTCCGGGCACGATCGTATGGCGTGGAGCGGACAGATGCGAAACCACATGGACACATCATACCACATGGTCATCTTCGGAAGCGGCCCAGAGGTCCGACACCTCCGCACCATCTCAGACGGAATGCCATTTGCAGACAGCATCCACTGGGTAGGTGGCGAATGGCAATACGAGGAACTCATCGCTGTAGCAGACACGTTCATCATAACACCACAGGCAGACGTCCCCACAACGGCAATCTCATGGGCGATGGCAGCCTCAGTCCCCGTGATCGGATCAGCCGTCTACGCGATAGCAGAGTTGATCGCACACAGGCAGAACGGACTGCTCATCAAGCCTACCCAAGGACCAGACATGTCCATACGCATCACGCGAGCGATGTTGAATGCCGACGGAATCCGCCAGCGATGTGAAGCAGCAAGGGGGCAGGCATACCAGGCATTCGGCGTGCGGCGATACATAGATCAGAAAATGAAGCTGTATACCAACATAGAAAGCGGAAACCCCCCGGACAAAGACATAATAGACTCAGCCATGGACGTCTAACCCTCCGTTACACCTGATAACATGAACGTCTAACACTCCGTGAACGCTGTAGGGTCCGCTGTGAGTTTGGGAATTGTTCTCCGACTTCCTCCAAACCGTGTGGCCCACCTCTTCCTCCAAACCGTGTGGCCCACCTCTTCAGAGGTGGGGGAGCCGAAGATCCACCGAACAACCCGCAAGACCGCGCAGATGCCCCATCCTTGAGCGAAGCGGAAGGGTGGGGGACTGACAACCGCAAGCACCAGCTTGGCTTACGCCGCGCAGGCACACAGGATTTCATGTAGGGCAGGTCGTTCTTTCGCCCCAAGGCGAAAGGTTGACCTGCCTCAACCATCGCGCACGAAATTGAAACGGGGACGCAGCTAAATTTTACGATTCGCGATCATAAGGCGGTATACGAATCCAAG
>JAJRYY010000040.1 GCA_024275565.1 Planctomycetota bacterium | reverse complement strand
GCCGTCGCGGATGAGGCAGATTCCACATCGAGCGTCGCCTGCACCGCACCGGGGATGAATACGCCATTGCGCGTCCAGCGATACGACAGGTCAACCCCTTCAGCCACAACGGCAAACTGGACCGGTTCACCCCAGCAGGCTGACACCGACTGGGGAGAGGTTGCGACCGTGATGGCGCACGATCCGGTGAATTCTCCTTGTAATCGTGCAAAATCCAGGAGGTCGATGTCATCGTCGGCGTCGGCGTCAAACGCCAGACAAGCCTCAGTCGGAGTCATGAACCCCGGAACAGAATAGTCTCCAGACACGCAGCCAAAGAAGAACGCATATTCCACAAGGTCAATATCCCCGTCCCCGTCCACGTCTATGGGGGGCGGACACTCGTCAGGAAGACCATCACCATTCAGATCGAGTGAATCTCCGGATGCGATGTCGCAGTCGTCGGGGATCGAGTTGCCATTGCAATCCGGCTCACACGAGTCTGCCAATCCATTTCCGTTGCAATCCGTGCCGCATTCGTCAGGCCAGTTGTCTTCATTGCAGTCCGAAGAAAAACCACTGGCAATGTCACATTCATCTGGAATATTATTCCCATTGCAATCGACACTGTTTCCGTAGGGGATAAGATCGAGGCGATCGTAAATCCCATTCTCATTGCAGTCGATCTGGCATTCATCGGGAACGGTGTCGCCATCCATATCCGCACTGTTCCCCGAATCGATGTCGCAGTTATCTGGAATAAAGTTGACATTGCAATCCACATCAAAGCCCGGCATAAAATCGAACCCGGTCGGTTGTACAAATCCATCCTGAGGCAACAGATAGAAAGATCGAAGAAATATGCCGCTGCGACTGTCATATTTATGGATCATGACATTGCCACTTCTGGCGGCGATGTACACCTGACCATCGGGTCCAATGCGGATGCCCCACGGAGCGTCCAGTCGCCAGAACGCATTGACCGGAGCATTGGTGGTAAATTCTCCGAGATATTCACCACTCCGACCGTCATACTTGAACACCTTGTTCAATACCTTTGAAACGACCAGGAGATTTCCGTCTCGATTGAACGCCAGAGTTGTTGGCTCCATCGATTCGGGAGCACCCGCCTGCAGGAAGGGACCGATCGGTTCTCCTGTCTCCCCGTCGTATTGAATCACCTGACCCGTCCCCTGACTTGCAACGAACAGATGGCCATTGAACCCGAAGACCAGTCCATAGGGAGCTTTCAGCCCGCCCGCACCAGAGGCCACGAATTGACGAACCAGTTCGCCGGAGTCAATGTCGAACTCAGCCACGCTGTCGCCCAGTCGGCTGGTCACGAGGAGGTTCCCATTGGGATGGACCGCAAATCCGCGAGGCCACGATACGCTCGGTTCGTCGGACATGAACAGGCCCACCAGCGAACCGTCTCTTGCGAATTCAACAATGCGTCCCACCGGACCCAATGCGATAAAAATACGCCCGGAGGGATGAATGAGGAGGTCTTCGATATTGCTCATATCGGCTGCAGTATCAGATCTCTGCGTGAATACGCCGGTCACCCCGTTGTAGGATGTCAGGTGGTCGATCGATGCCATGCTCGCGACCCAGAGATCGTGTGCGCCTTCACGGACCTGGAAATCCGATGCACCGTCCGCGTCGCAGTCCTGACAGTCGTCCATGATGGCGTTGCGATCGACATCAAGAGACATATCCGCCGCAATTTCGACCGTGTCAGCCATTCCATTCTGGTCGCAGTCTGTCTCGCATTCATCCGGTATGCCATTGCCATTGCGATCTAACAACAGCGGACCTGCTATGTCGAAATCATCGGGAATACCATTTTTATTGCAGTCAGGTTCGCAGATGTCTGGAATGTTGTTAAAATTGTTGTCTGCCATCCCATTGGCAACATCGATCTCATCAAGCACGCCGTTCTCGTTACAATCTTCGCATTCGTCCGGGACATTGTTTCCATTGACATCCGGTACCTGACCACTAAAAACCTCATCCAGGTCGTGGATGTTGTTGAAATTGCAGTCGTCGATCACGCAGGCGACCGAAGAGACAAACTGACGCACGACTGGTTGTACGCGCGCATGAAAACGTGGATCAATATTCCCCAGACCGCCCGGCTGAATATGACAATAACTCATAATGGTCCCACGCGTCACCTGCCCGGATGCGCATTGGTCGATGGGTGGAAAAAATCCGTCATGTGTGTGCAGAGTACCGCAGTTGTGTCCCAGCTCATGTGAGCAGACAACCAGGTCCCAGTTGCCAGTCGATGGTGCTTCCGGTGTCACAAAACTTCCCAGAAGATAACCATTCACGGAGTAAGCACTGCTGTTGCAAAGGGCATTGAGAAACGCAACACCCCCATAGGGCAGATTCCGCCGACCCGTCAGAAGCTGAGCAACGTCACGCTCAACTCCCTGCATCGTGTTCTCCCAGTGGGTCCGAAACGGACCGAACGGATTCGTTTCATTGTACAGGTCGTCAGGTGTATCCCAGATACGAACGAACGTGACGACCAGCCGCGTATTGACATCACGCATGAAGATGTGACTCATCGCACCATACAACTGGAGGACGTACTCCTCAGCCTCCTCGACACTGTCAAACAGACTGAAAAACTCGAAGTCAGAATCGACAGCCACCTCCACGACCTGCATCCGGGGTGCAAAATCCATCCCGCCGGATCCACCACCAGCAGCCGACGTAGAACCACCTTCGCCATCCCCACCTTCCAGCAGAACTTCGATCCCATTCCGTGGAAGATGGGAGTCATTCACACCACACAGTGGGGCAGTGGGCAGGAGACCAGATCCTGAGATTGCTTCAAACACCGCTATTTCATCATCCTCAAGAGGCAGAGACCCCGATGATTTTGAGGAAATGTGAAGCCGGTTTTCACCCGATCCGAGATCAATGAACCCGACGGTCGTAGACGGCCCGACCGATAGAAACACATCTGAGTCAGGCATATCCAGAACGTGACCATGAAGAAACACGATATCGTGTGCATCGAAACCGGAAGAACTGACAGGAATCGCAAGATCTGCCCCATCTCGCCGACCGAGTACAAAACGCAATTGGTCCGAGGCGACAGCGTAGGGCGATAGTACAAGATCAACCGTTCGACCCGGCTGGATGGGCACTTCGCGGAGTACAAAGGTTGCATCGGCTGAACCATCGTGAACGCCCGGCACACGCACGCCTGCCAGTTGCTCACGAATCTTAAGATCATCGAGCTTCAGGACCGTACCCAGCGGATGATGACGCTTGAATGTGATTATTTTGCCGAAATCGCCAGATTCCGTTGATTGAGCACTTGAAAGTGCAGCGAAAAGCGAAAATATAAAGAGCGTATTTATTGCGAGTGAGTATGAAGGGCGTGGAAGCATGGCCAGACACCGTTGCATGGGAAAACTCCGAAAGTAGTCGTGCCCGCCAAGGCATTGCCGACAAGCGATCAAACCTACCTGCATGCGACCAAATCTACCCGTATACGATCAAATCTAGCCGCAGGCGATCACAAATTTACCTGCATGCGATCAAACCACATGTGGTCAGGTCCAGTGGTCAGGTTCAGGCTTGCCTTAATTCCCTGCGATTGTATGTGCTTCGAAGTGTCTCGTGCAACATACTTTTGAAAATCTCACCAGGGTCACCGATATCTACCCAGCCATCGTAGCTTAAACCCGAAATTGTCGATTCATGTCAGAATACGTCGTGTGTGTCGTCGGGTACTGTCGCTAGTTGTCGAATGCCGTGTACATAGCAAGCACCACGTCAATATTTGATGTACACTATACGAAGAGTACAACATGTGCGGTCGCGCTTCATAACTTGTCCTGTGGATGGAGGATTTTCATGTCTCGAACCAAATTGCGTTTTCTCACCGTCACGAGGTTTCTTTCCGTCTTGCTGCTCGTCGGATTCGTGGCCACCCTGACTCAGGCTCAGCCGCTTGGGCTTGCAAAGTCCGAAAAAAGCAAAATCGTACACTTCCATCTCAGCGGAGCTGTCGGCGAAACCCCCCGTGACGATCCTTTCGGATTCAGCGGCGGAAAAGTCACTTCCATGAAAGAGTTGCTCACGCGTCTCGCGAAGGCAAGGAAGGATGAATCCGTCAAGGCCGTGGCGATCACCACGGGCGGAATGGGGCTGGGTTTAGGCCAGCTTGAAGAATTACACCAGGAGTTGATGCGATTTCGTGCTGTCAACAAGCGCGTCTTCGCCCATGTTTCCTCGTTGACGACCGGTTCCTACGCGTTGCTGTCTGCGGCTTCGGACCTGAGCGTGGTTCCGACGTCCGATGTCTGGGTGATGGGGCTTTACACTGAGGGTGTCCATATTAAAGGCTTGCTTGATATGATCGGTGTCGAAGCTGACATCCTTCATCAGGGTGCGTATAAGTCTGCCGGCGAGGTCGTTACCCATAAGGAGCCGAGCAAGGAAGCGGCTGCGAATATGAACTGGCTGCTGGATGGGTTGTTCGATGGGATCGTGGAGATGATCGCGGAAGGGCGAGGCGTGTCCAAAACCAAGGTCAAGGAGATGATCGACAACGGTCCTTACACGGCTGACACTGCCAAGGCAGCGGGTCTCGTCGATTCCATTCAGTATCGTTCCGAGTTTATGGCTGAGCTGAAAAGCATCTTCGGCAAGCAGGTTGTGATCGATGAGCGTTATGGTGATAAGGAGGGGTTGGATATCGACATGAGCAACCCTTTCGCGTTCTTCTCTGTGTTCTCTGAGATGTTTGGTGGTAAGAAGAAATCGAAGAAGGATGCCGTTGGCATTGTTTACGTCGAAGGCGGAATCCAGACGGGATATTCGGAACCGAATCCGTTCGGCGGATCCGGCGGTGCGTTCAGTGGCGACATCCGTCGTGCCCTGGACAAGGCTGCCGACGACAGCAAGATCAAAGCCGTTGTGTTACGCGTGGATTCGCCTGGCGGATCTGCTTTGGCGAGTGAGATCATCCTCGAAGCCGTCAAGCGTCTGAAGGCCAAGAAGCCGCTCGTCGTCTCGATGGGCAACGTCGCAGCCAGCGGCGGATATTATGTCGCATGTGCGTCTGATACTATTTTTGCTGATAAGAACACGATCACTGCTTCTATCGGCGTGGTCGGTGGGAAGATGATTACCACGGGTATGTGGGACAAGATCGGCGTCAACTGGGTTCCTTATCAGCGTGGTGGGAATGCGGACCTGATGAATACAAGTCGCAAGTTTGACTCAAACCAGCGCAAGAAGATCGACGACTGGATGGGCGAGATTTACGGTGTTTTCAAGGGTCATGTTGTGGCTGGTCGTGGCAGCAAGCTCACCAAGCCGATTGACGAGCTTGCTGGCGGACGCGTCTTTACCGGGACGCAGGCGCTGGAGCTTGGACTTGTTGATAAAATGGGCGGATTGACTGATGCTGTCGAGTTCGCCGCCCGTGAAGCCAAGCTCGGCGATTACGATGTTCGTGTTGTCCCGGAACCCAAAAACTTCATGGACATCATTTTTCAGGAAATGCAGGGCAAGGGTGAGAAGCCAACGGATCTTGCGTTCAAGGCGAGCATCGCTGCCCTTGGATCGCGGTCGAATACCTCAGTTTTTGAGACGATTCTGCCCATGCTGAACAAGCTCGATCCGATGCGTGTCCAGGCAGTGATGGGAGCGCTCAAGCGTCTGGAACTGATCCACAAGGAAGGCGTCATCACGATGATGCCGATGGATTTCGTCATCCGTTAAATCCGCATCCCCGAAACACGGGCAGCAGCGTGCGAAATCGAATATTCGTCTGTCACACCAACTCTGAACGGGCGTCCCCGGATGGAAGTGCATCTGAGGGCGCCCGTTCCTGTCATCGACACGTCGGCGTTCCTGACATCCACACGTCGGTTTTGACGCTTCTGCGATGGCGTCTACAATGTCTCGCAGAAGGAGTACCCCATGAACGAGTGTCAGCCACGACGAGGGCGATGGATTCGATCCACCTTGAAGCAGCACGCAACCGTCACCCTGTCCTATGTCATCGCCACCATCTTCATCGCCATGATGGGTAGCTCGGGCGCGTCTGCAGGTGATGCCCAGGAAGGTAGATCGACCGTGTCCGAAGTGAAACACAAGCATACGAACCAGCTCATCCACGCCACGAGTCCGTACCTCCTCCAGCATGCTCATAATCCTGTGGACTGGAATGAGTGGGGACCGGAAGCACTCGAAAAGGCGAAACGTGAAGACAAGCCGATCTTTTTGAGCATTGGCTATTCTGCCTGTCACTGGTGTCATGTTATGGAGCACGAAAGCTTCGAGCGTGAAGACGTGGCCGCCATTCTCAACGCGCATTTCGTAAGCATCAAAGTCGATCGTGAAGAACGTCCCGACATCGATGAAATCTACATGCAAGCCACCGTGGCTATTACCGGGCGTGGTGGTTGGCCTATGTCTGTGTTCCTGGCCTCTGACGGAACGCCGTTCCACGCGGGTACGTATTTTCCTCGGCAGCAGTTTATGAAGATATTGAATTCGATCGCGGGGACATGGGAGACCGATCGCGAGCAGTTGACGCGTCAGGGATCGCAGATGCGGAAGCACCTTCTCGAATGGGCGACGCAGCCAAAGGGTGGGACTGCGGTCATCCCCGAGCATCTTGTGGCTGACACTGGTGCGTTGCTGCTCCGATATTTCGACACGGTTGAGGGTGGGATGCGTGGGAATGGTACGAACAAATTTCCCCCGAGCATGGCGATGGACCTGATGCTCCGATCCTACCAGCGTACTGGCGATCCTGAGCTGCTTGACGCTGTGGATCTGACGCTTCGGAAAATGGCGCTGGGCGGTATTTACGATCATCTCGGGGGTGGGATCTGTCGTTACAGCACGGATCCGAAATGGCTGGTCCCGCACTTTGAAAAAATGTTGTATGACCAGGGGCTTGTGAGTGCGATTTATGTCGATGCTTTTCAGATCAGCAGGGATCCGCTGTATGAGGAGACTGCTCGTGGGATTTTCGACTATGTCATCCGCGATCTGCAATCGTCCGAGGGTGGGCTGTACTCCACGCGCGACGCTGATAGTGAAGGACTCGAGGGGAAATTCTACGTCTGGACGAAGGCGGAAGTTATTGAAGTCCTCGGAGCGGACGATGCGAAGCTGTTCTGTGCCTATTACGATGTGACGGATTCTGGAAACTGGAACGCCAGAGGACACGGACCGCCCGGGCCTATCAATATACTGAATGTTCCTCGAAATCTGAAAACTGTGGCTGACGAGCAGGGGGTCTCGCCTGATGAGCTGGCGCGACGCCTCAAGGGTATGAAGGTCAAAATGTTCGTCGAGCGGGAAAAACGCGTTCCGCCCGGACTGGATGATAAGATTCTCACGGGCTGGAATGGGCTTATGATTGCCAGTCTTGCCAAAGGTGCACAGGTCTTTGATGAACCGCGTTACGCCGATGCAGCCGCCCGGGCGGCAGATTTCGTATTGAAGAACCTGCGTCGCGACGGGAAATTGCTGCGGTCCTACCGGAACGGCGAATCGCGTCTGACGGGTTACCTGACGGATTACGCCTTTCTCACCGAGGGCCTGCTCTATCTGTACGAAGCCACGTTCGACCCGCGATGGATCATGGAATCTGTGTCGCTGACGGACGATCTGATCGCTCGCTATTATGACGCTGATGGTGGGGCATTTTTCTTTACTGCTTCGGATGCTGAAAAACTGCTGGCGAGAACGAAGGATCCCAACGACGGAGCCATCCCGTCCGGAAACTCCGTCACTGCGTTGAATCTGCTCCGATTGTCGCTTTTGACCGGAAACAAGGATTATCGCAAAAAGGCAGAGTCGATTTTCCAGGTTTTCGCCCCGAAAGCGACCCGGTCTGCTGCTTCCTTCGAGCGTCTGATGTGTGCGGTTGATTTTTATTATGGACGCCCCAAGTAGATCGTCATTGTTGGCGACCCTGGATCGCCGCAGACGCGTGCGATGTTGCGTGCAGTGTATGGGCAATATTTGCCGAATAAAATAGTGACGCTTGTGGCGTCGGAATCTGCGGCTGATGCACTGGCTGATACGATTCCGCTGCTGAGGCGGAAGAAACCGATCGACGGGAAGACGGCTGCTTATGTGTGCGAAAATTATCATTGTAAGACGCCCGTCACGACGCTACCGGATCTGGTTGACCAGTTGAAATCCAGGTAGTGACGTCGTATGGCGGTGATTGTACGGATATGACACAGGGAGATCACAATATGTCCGGAATACGAGTTGGCGTGGTTTGTGGAATCGTGTTCACCCTCGCGAGCATCTCTGCCTGGTCTGGACAGGCGACCGCTCAGGCCCGTAAGGGGTCAGAGGCGGACTCGCGACAAAAAACTGCACAGTCCGGCGGCGATCAACCCGTCGGTGACCGGGCTTCCCAGGCTGCCTCCGCGCGTGATAAGTCAGCCGGTACTGCCAGGAAAGCCCGTGGGCGGGATGCGGCTGACGGTCGCATTCCGGCGCAACCGTCAGCCTCGGATGTGATCAACGCGTTTGAAAACGATCGTCCCACAAACGTACCCGTCCGTGCGAGAAAGCAGGGGAGTCATGGTATCCAGACGGCGGGTGGCGAGGGTTTGGTGAGTGGTGTGGCGCGTCTGCGTGACGGGCAGTCGCTGAACGACGTGGTTGGCCGGCTGGTTCGTGAGGGTGAATGGTGGACGTTTGTTTTCGAGTCTGATAAATTGGACGCGCCTCGTCCGGCGTTGCGACTACTGCCCAATCAGCAATTGGAGCGACTGGTTCGCGAGACGCGTGGATCGTCGGACAGCGTGGTGTTCGTCCTCTCTGGCGAAGCTACGCAGTTCGAAAACACAAACTATCTTCTTGTCCGTAAATCGTTTCGGAGAAGAAGCTCGCAGAATTTGAAAAAATGAATGACCAGCACGCGACCGACCGGTGAACATCTTAACGGTGAATCTCACAAGCGGAGCCAACGATGGACATTAGCATAGACACGAGCGGGCCGATCATCGTGGCCAAGCTATCGGGTGAGTTCAACCTCGGAGACGAGCAGATCATCGCCGGCGAGCTACAGTCTCTGGTGGCTGAGCGCGGTTCGAAGCTGGCGATCGACCTTTCCGGGTTGGATCAGATCAATTCGATGGGTCTGAGCGAGTTGATTAACGTTGTGATTCGGTCTCGGCTGAGCAAGTCGCAGGTCGTCCTTGTGAATCCGAGCGCGTTTGTCAGGGGAATTTTCGAAGTGACGCATCTGGCGACCTGGTTTGAAATCGTGGATGATATCGATGCGGCTGCCATTGTGATGGCGTAGCGGCATCAAGGCATTGCTTGCGGGAGGAAGTTATGAGTACAGTCATGATCGCCGGATTCTTTTTCTGGTTGCTCACCATTCTTCGGTTCAATACCGGTATTTAGACGGCACCAACTGGTCGTGGCGACAGGGTGTGATTCTGTGCAGTATCACCTCGTGCATCGTACGCAGGTGTGATTCTGGCGGAGGAACTGTGTGACGGTGGACCCTGTATGCAACGTCGCAGTGCAGATCGTCGGAGATGCGGCGTCTTTGCACTTGCGTGGCCGAGACCTTGCGGACCGGCTGAAGCTCCCCATTATCGATGCGAACGATCGCGGCGACCGGGAATGCGCTATTCTGCTCGTCGTCTCTGAGGATGGGGTGGGTTTACGCGCGTATGACGATCGTTGCGGGCGTGTGATTCGGGCGGATTTCGCGGACATTGCATATTCCGGTGGCGGCAGAGGGGGAGGCAGGGGCAGAGTGTTCAGTGTCAGAACCGTGGCACTTGGAGGCGGGAGGAGTCAACCCCTGGCGCGTGCAGTCGGTGTGTCGGGGGGCGATGGGGGACCCCTCCGTGTGATCGACGCAACGGCAGGCCTCGGGGGTGATGCGTTCCGTCTTGCATGCTTTGGCTGCCATGTGACTGCCATCGAGCGGTCGCCGATCGTGGCTGCCATGCTCGAGGACGCTGTGGAGCGAGCATCCCGCATCCCGCAACTGGCGGACATTCTGGAGCGGTTCGAGATTCATTGCGGTGACGCGCGTCAACTACTCACAACCAGAAATGCTCCCGTCGCCCCGGATGTCGAGGGTAGTTCGTGCAACGTTCATGACTGCGATGTGGTCTATCTGGACCCCATGTTCCCAGCCCGTCGAAAAGCGTCAGCAGCCGTACGTAAGGAGATGACGTTGTTTCGCCAACTGGTGGGCGAAGACCCCGATTCGGATGATCTGTTTGATGCGGCGCGGAAGGTCGCACGAAAGCGCGTTGTGGTGAAACGCCTCCCAGAAGCGCCCACACTTGGCGGAAAATGCGATTTCACGATCGCCAGCAAGCTGGTCCGCTATGATGTATACATGTCGCAATAGAATGAAAAACAAGAAACGCCTCGGGTGCCAAATAAGAAACGTCCCGGGCGCCAAATAAGAAACGTCCCGGGTGCCAACTCTGTGGCACCTGGGACGTGGTATGATTTCAGTCATTCTGGCGAACAATCACCAGGGATTAAGCGACGTGAATACTGACGCGCCTAATACCGGTAGTGTTCCGGCTTGTATGGACCTTCGACCGTGACGCCAATGTAGTCTGCCTGCTTCTTCGAGAGCGTCGACAGTTCCACGCCAAGGTGAGCAAGGTGCAACCGGGCGACCTTCTCATCGAGAATCTTCGGCAGAACGTAGACCTTCTTCTCATACTTGCTCTCTTCGCGCGTCTGCCACAGTTCGATCTGTGCGAGCACCTGATTCGTGAAACTCGAGCTCATCACGAAACTGGAGTGCCCCGTCGCGCAACCAAGGTTCACCAGACGACCCTCAGCCAGAATCAGCAGCCGCTTTCCATCAGGCCAGGTGACCATATCGACCTGTGGTTTGATCTCGGTGCGGGTCAGCTTGGAATCTTCAAACACAGACGCAACCTGAATCTCATGATCGAAGTGACCAATGTTGCAGACGATGGCCTGGTCCTTCATCGCATCCATGTGCTCACGCGTGATGATGTCGCAGTTGCCGGTGCAGGTCACGAAGATGTCGCCGAATTTGCTGGCTTCCTCCATCGTAATGACCTTGTACCCTTCCATGGCAGCCTGCAACGCGTTGATCGGATCGATCTCCGTCACGTAGACGCGAGCACCCATCCCGCGGAACGCCTGAGCACAACCCTTGCCCACATCGCCATATCCACAGACAACGCAGTGCTTCCCAGCGATCATCACGTCCGTCGCACGCTTGATCCCGTCGATCAGGCTTTCGCGACAGCCATACAGATTGTCGAACTTGCTCTTCGTGCAGGAGTTGTTGACGTCAAACGCAGGGCAGCCAAGCGACCCGTCATTCATCATCTGGTACAGACGCAGAACGCCAGTCGTTGTCTCCTCGCTGATACCATGCAGACCCTTCAAAATATCCGGGAACTTATCGTGGACGATCTGTGTAAGGTCGCCGCCATCGTCGAGGATCATGTTCAGTGGTTTACCGTCAGGCCAATGCAGGGTCTGCTCAACGCACCATTCATACTCTTCCTCAGTTTCACCCTTCCACGCAAACACAGGAATGCCCGCTTCAGCCATGGCAGCCGCAGCGTGATCCTGCGTACTGAAAATATTGCAACTGCTCCACCGGACCTCAGCACCCAGTTCAACCAGCGTCTCCATCAGGACGGCCGTTTGAATTGTCATATGCAGGCAACCAGCGATGCGGGCACCCTTCAGGGGTTTTGAAGCACCATATTCCTTCCGCAGCGACATCAGACCTGGCATCTCATGCTCAGCCAGCAAAATCTCTTTGCGGCCAAACTCAGCCAGCGACATGTCCTTAACCTTGAAATCCTGTACGGCAGTCGTCATTGGGTCTTCTCCTTAACCTGTATTGGATTGCTTTCGTTTTCCTGCATTTCGTGTGGCTGCATCTCCAGCGGATGCATGTCGTTTACCTGTATATCGAACCGGATGACTGGTCCGTTGATTCGCGTCGTTTGCGGTCGCCCTGGCTGACACGGCAAAAAGCTCCGGTGCATCAGCCTGTCCTGTGCGATCGTTTGTACTGCCAATCGTGGATACGCGTATATCGGCAAATCCGGCGCGTTTGAGCATCTTGGATAACGCCAGACGATCGAAACCGGTCCGAAGATCCTGCATTCGCTCGTGAAAATCCATCATCGTATGGGGTGATTGCTCAACAATCAGCAATTGACCACCATCCCGCATGATTCTGTGTATCTCAGCCAGCCCGTTCTCCACGTTGGGAACATGGTGCAGGACGAGTACCGCAATGGCGATATCGACCTGCCGCGTTCGCATCGGTAGATCGCTGAGGTCGCCAAGCCGGAAAATGACATTCGTCAAATCCTCCGCTGTACACCGTTTCTGGGCGATATCGAGCATTTCCGGGACCGGATCGATGGCAATGACCTTCCGGAAATGACGCGCCAGCGCTGGCAGCATGTAACCCGCCCCAGCGCCTATGTCCGCAACAGTCCGATCATGTGGCAGGAGCGAAAGCATCGCTTCAAGGTGAAACGCCGGTCCAAACGCGTCCAGACGCATCTGATCCCACCGGTCCGCGACTCTGGCAAAAAAGTCGTCACTGCCATTCCGCCGGGCCGCCAGCAGATTCTCAAGTCGCCGGTCAATCGCCGACGGCAACGTCTCATCTGCAAGCCATTCCATGACGCGTACAGCGACGCTGACCTCCTGAGTCTCACCATCTATCACCTGCGCATCGCAGTTGATCGCGGTGCGCAGGGAATATAGGACGGTTGTACCCTCTCGGCGATCGGAGATCAGCTCTGCTGCGCGGAGTGTTTTGAGGTGGCGCGAGACCGTGGATTGCGGGAGCGCGAGGCAGGTGACGAGATCTGAGACGCTCAGCTCGTTGCGGCTGACGATCTGCAGGATCCGCCGCCGGGTGGCGTCCGAAAGCGCCTTGAAAATGTCATCCTCATTCGCCAAGTTTTCTCTCACATGCTCCAGACAACTGCTCAATCATCCGTATATCCGGATAATAGGATATATCGAATTGGAGTCAATCCGGATTGAGTGGTAACTTTGAAATGACTAAGTATTTTTCTGTGAGCGGCATCGGCGATTGAAGATGAAGGCCAGCACCATAAACACCCCAAACGAGAGCAGCGACGGCAGGGCTGTCGCCATCTCGGGGCTGAGATTTCGGGTCCAGTCCAGCCCGAATCTGAGTGGAATCGAGGGTTGTTCGCCGGTTGAAGCGGAGCTGTACGCGTAGTAGACCACACCCGCCACAAGGACCCCCATCATCCCCTCGCCGCCGACAAGTCCTGACCCGAATAGAATTCCACTTTCCCGCGCGTCATTTTTCTCCTCAGCCGTTTTTCCGCGTTTATCGACCAGAAAACGCAGTATTCCGCCGAAAAAGACCGGCATCATGGTTGAGACGGGGAGGTAGACGCCTACTGCGAAGGGGAGGGATGGGATTTTGAGCAGCTCGACGAGCAGGGATATTCCGGCGCCGATGCCTACGAGGAGCCAGGGGAGTTTGCGTTGAAGTACGCCTTCAACGACGAGTTTCATCAGTGTGCCCTGTGGTGCTGGCAGTTCGGCGCTTCCGAGGTGGTAGGTTTTGTCGAGGAGGACGAGCGTCATGCAGACGAAGATGGCGGACGTCAGAACGCCGAGGAGTTCGCCGATCTGCTGGCGGCGGGGGGTTGCGCCGAGAATGAAGCCCGTCTTTAGATCCTGGGATGTGTCGCCGGCGATTGAGGCTGCTATGGCGACGACGCATCCGACGGAGAGGGCTGCGATCATGCCGGTTTTATCGGTCCAGCCGAGGAGTAGGAAAATGGAGGCTGTTCCGATGAGCGAGGCGATGGTCATGCCGCTGGTGGGGTTGGAGGTTACGCCTACGAGTCCGACGATGCGGGACGAAACCGTTACGAAGAAGAATGCGAAGACGACGATGCAGATGGCTGCTATCGTGCGCATGAAGAATGAATCGATGACGCCGAAAATCTGTGGGACTATGGCCATCAGCAGGGTGATGGAGAGGACGCCGATTCCGACGGTGAGCAGGGAGAGGTCGCGACTTGTTCTGGGGATTTCCGGGGTGTCGGAATCGTTGTCTGATCCACGTCCTATGCGTGCGCGAATCTGCTTTGCTCCGATGCGGAAACTTTCGATCATTGTGGGGATGCTGCGGATGAGGGTGATGACGCCTGCCATGGCGACTGCTCCAGCACCGATGTAGCGGACGTAGCGGTCCCAGATTTCTGAGGCTGACATGTTGGTGATGAGTTTTTCGGTTTCCGGGTAGAAGGGTTTGGTCCACTCTCGTCCGAGGAGGTTTATGGCTGGGATGATGATGAGTGCTGAGAGGAGTCCGCCGCCGACCATGATTGCGGCGATGCGCGGGCCGAGGATGTATCCGACGCCGAAGAGGGCTGATGAGACTTTCATGCCCAGTTCTGCTTTCAGTATGGTGGAGAGTTTTAGTTTGATGGTTGCGGGGAGGATGTTCAACCAGCCGAAGATGAATTTGAATAATGCTCCGCAGCCGAGGCCGAGGAAGACATTTCGTGCTTTTGCGCCGCCGATTTCGCTTGCGATGAGGACTTCTGCGCATGCGGTGCCTTCGGGGTAGGGGAGGTTTCCGTGCTCGCGCTCGATGAGGAATTGTCGGAGGGGGATCATGAAAAGGACGCCGAGGAGGCCGCCGCACATGGCGAGGAGGGTCATCTGGAGGAGTTCTGGTGCGGCGCCCCACATGAAGAGTGCGGGGAGGGTGAAGATGACGCCGCTTGCGACGGAGCTGGATGCGGACCCGATGGTCTGGGACATGTTTGCTTCGAGGATGGTTCCTTTGATGCCGATGCTGCGGAGGCCTCGGAAGGCTGCTACTGACATGACGGCGACTGGGATTGAGGTTGAGATTGTTAGGCCGGCTTGGAGGCCGAGGTATGCGTTTGCTGCTCCGAATAGGATTCCGAAGATGATGCCGGGGATGGCTGCTTTGAGGGTGAATTCGAGGAGGTTTTTGTGTGGTGCGATGTAGGGGGTGAAGGATTCGTTAGATGCTTTGGTTGTGTTGGGTGGTCTTGTCGCGTTGGATGCTTTGGTCGTGTTGTCCTGCATGGCGTCTCCCTTTCCTGATTCGATCGTGGGAGGATCATAGGCGGATTTGGGGTGTGCGCACAAGTGGGCGTGTTGTGTCAGCGGTCAGAGTACACGAACAGCCCTTGGAAGACCTCGCTGCAAAAAAACGACTCCCGACCCCTTAAACTCCGGGAGAGACGTTGCACACACACGACTTTGGTGCGCTGTGCGATGCTGGGAACATTGCGGATTTTCAGGGCGAGGTGTACATCACCATTCGGGCGTATGCGGACATGGTGGGTTTGTTGATGTCGGGCAATAGCCCGACCTACGGATGGCCCGGACAGCTTTATCATGGATACCTGGCTGGGAGGGCGTTGAGATGAATACAGAGGAACCCCCACCATGTTGTCCGTAAAGATCACGTTTCGTGTTTACGCCGCTGGCGTGCCGCGGAGCAAGGCATTATCGGTCGCTGAGTGCATGCGTAGCCTCGTCAGCGCTGCTATAATGTAGGAGTGGTGTGAGCCTTCTGGAGACGAGTCGTTGGGAGTTGCGGGGAGAGGAGCGTCTATGTTGCGTATTCTGAAATCTTTGGTGATCGTGTTGGCGATGACGGGCGTGGCCAGGGCAGGGTCGTTTGATCTTTTCTGGGCCGATTCCGGCAATGGTAGTGTACTCTTCGGTAACGGTCGCGTGGAACGAGCGTCGCTGGATGGTTCTCCCCGTGAAACCATCTTCTTCGCTGGAGCGGATCGTCCGCAAGGGATTGCACTCGATAATTTGCGTGGGCAGGTTTATTGGACTGTCGGTTCAAGCCAACCCACAATTCGCCGCGCAAATCTCGACGGTTCAGGTGAAGAGATAATCTTTCAAGCGGACTTGTCTGAATCGAGGCCACAAGGAATCACGGTAGATGCAGCCAATGGTAAGTTGTATTGGGTGGATTCTAATCGTCGTTCGGTACGACGGTCCAACCTTGATGGTTCTGGAATCGAAGATCTGGTTGAAGTATCCGAACAATCCGCTCTTGAGGACATTGCCTTGGACCTTGTCAATGGAAGGATGTATTGGACGGACCGGACGGTTGGGCGGATTCAAAGTGCGAACCTCGACGGTTCGGACGTTCAAACGATCCTCGAAGGAGGACTGATTTCCCAGCCATTCGGGATCGATGTTGATCCGGAGAATGGCATTGACCCCAAAACCTGGCCAAGGATTTCCGAAAGGAACAGAGGGGTCACTTGAGTATTTTCGCGAGTTTGTGTTTTGAAGTTTTAGAAAGTCGAGTGTGAACGATGCTAACCACAAGGCGATTCGCCAGAGATTTGTTACGGTACTCAAGAGAGATGATTGCTCAATCTGAGAATTTGGAAGCGATCTACGCGCGATTAGTTGTAGACATCGAAATTGATTCTGAGTTTCGAGCTAGCAGATCCATCCTTGCAAAAACTGCATCAGCTTTATTTGTCTACGCTGACGCAGAAGGTGCAAGTCAACTCGTGTTCTCTGTCGATAATGAGATTACAATCGATGTGAAGGACCGAACAATCAAAATGGTTGTTCCGACGAGTTTCGTAACCGTTGACACCGTGCGTGAAATAATAATGGCTTCAGGGCTCGCTAAAAACGGCAAAGGTAATTTAGAAATCGTTTCACATAGCGGTCAAAAGCAAAGCCTCGGGATCGAGTACAATACAACGCCACCCGGAGGGATAACGATATCTGGGTTTTCCAAGGGGGTGTGCTAATTTTAGTTGAAATTTGAGACGAACGGCTCCATGAATGACGGTGGTTTTTGGAACATCCATCAAACAAGGAGCCGTGTCATGAAAAGTTTCGTACGAATCGGAGCGAATCGCAAGGACGAAAACAAAGG
>JAJRYY010000039.1 GCA_024275565.1 Planctomycetota bacterium | reverse complement strand
AGTTGGTCAGGAATGCAAAACGACCGGAGTTTTCCATGAAATACACGGTGTTCGCTGGGTTTGGAACACGCGAAATCGGCTTGAGGAACGCCGAATTGCTCCGAACCGGTGATCCGGCTCCTCGGATGGTGAAGGACGTTCCAGCGCTGTAGCTCGTACCAAAGTGGTCATACGAGGAGAGGCGTTCATTCTTGAAGGAGGCGTAGTGGTATCCCGTGTATCCACGGTCCGAAGGACAGCGATAAATACCAAGCTCCAGATTCGCATCGTTGGTCCAGTTCTCCTGATCGGGACCTGGTATTTCTGAATAATCCGTAAAACCACCCTTATAGACCAGCGTGTTCAGGTCGCGGGTTGCAGGTCCGTACCCCATCCGCGTGCCCCACCTGGAGAAGCTCGGATCCGTACCACCGACAGAATCGCCCTTTCCAGCCTTACCACCCACACCATAGGTCGCACCGCTTACGCCCGCAGGATGACCGGAATTCAGCAGGCGGTGGACGGGCATGGACATACCACGGCGATCACCGGCCGCGAAGGTGTTGCCCGCTGTCGCCAAACCCTTGAGGCTTGCCAGACAGACGGCTGACTTTGCCTGCTCCCGCGCTTTCTTCAGCGACGGCAGCAGCACGCTGATGAGCAACGCGATGATGGAGACCACCACCAGAAGCTCGATCAGTGTAAAACCACTGACTTTTCGATTTTGCATGACATGAGACTCCTTAAACGAAACAGTTATGAAAGAAAAATAAATTGCCAAATCTGGCATCATTAACATCTAAAATCGTCGTACCGAAACCGCATAACTGAACCGCTTACTCTGCACGACTGTGACCGCGCCCGGACACGCTGTCGCATCTGCGCCTACTGGTTTAATCGACACGACGCCACGGTCTAAACCGCGTAAAGCGCGTCAAGAACCCGCAGCCCAATCACTCCATATAGTATTATCGTTACACCATTCTAGTACGATCAAGTCCTTCACACAGTTTTACACTCAATTGAGAACTTTCCGGGATATCACGCGCTGCGCGTCGGTTCTGGTGTCAATTTTCGAGGCGATTCCTGCTGCACTTTATCTACAAGATGACACGGCGGGCAAACCTGTGATTTTTGCGTTTGCAAAACTCGAAATCTGGTCTTGCGCATGACATTTCTGTTCAAAATGACGGGCGCAGACTCCGGTCTGGAGCATCCTCCATGCTGATCTGGAATGGCGGGTTGGCGACGTTTGGCCTATGGTGACCGAATCGTTGTGCGTTTTTTCGCCACCACTCAGGAGTCAATGCTTCATGCCCATTCATGCCACGGCTGTGATCGACAAGTCTGCTGAAATCGACACGACCGCAGACATTGGACCTTATGTGATTATCGACGGACCCGTCCGCATCCGTGCTGGCGTGCGTGTGTTTCCACATGTTTATGTGACTGGGTGGACCGACATTGCTGAGGGTTGCGAAATCCACCCACATTGCGTGATTGGTCATCTGCCGCAGGATTTTCATTTCAAAGGTGAGCGCAGCTACTGCAGAATCGGAAAGAACACCATCATTCGTGAAAATACATCCGTTCACCGAGCGACACTCCCGGAAGGCTGTACCATCGTGGGTGAATCATGTTTTCTGCTGGCCAACACGCATGTCGCCCACGATGCGGTTCTTGGAGATCGTGTGACATTGATTTCATTTTCAGCCATCGCGGGTCATGGACAGGTAGGAGACGGTGTGACTTTGAGTTCGTTCTCCGGTCTGCATCAGTTCGTCCGTGTCGGCGAGCTGGTCATGGTCGGACCGGGGTCTGCTGTCGTCCACGATATCCCGCCGTTCCTGCTTGTGACTGATCGAGCGGTCTGTAAAGGTGTGAATCTTGTCGGCATGAAGCGGGCGTCGCTGCCCAGTGAGGACATTGACGAAATTCGCGGGATGTATCGAAATATCTACCGCAGCGGGCGGACGATGTCGACATCTGTCGAAGAGATGGCGGGTAGCGCTGTGACGCCATCGGGCAAGACGTTCCTGGAATTCTTTGAACACCCTGGCAAACGTGGTATAGCAAGACCGGTCGGCCTGCGACACACCGACCATTAGAACCGACGATTTGAACCGGCGATGGCAAGGACTGTATGATTGAGACCTGGATGTAAGGTAAGCGACGTGATGAAACGAGCAATCCCAAGAACACTCTGCCTGCTGACGTGCTTCCTTTCCTTTGCGGGGATCGCGTCTGCAGAAGATCTCTGGCAAAACACGCCAGCGCCGCATCCCGGCGATCCGATTGATTACTTCGCATGGTTCCATGGTGTGGAGAATCAGCGATCCAAAAGGGGGGCGTCGCCATACTACATGGAGGCAGCCCAGCAGCTTTCGAACATTGAGAATCCACCGCTTCTGAATCGAGCCATCGCTGGACCGTGGGCGGATCGACCTGGCGACATCGATGCGTGGCTGGCTGAAAACCGGAGCGCGCTCGAAGGATTTCGCAAGGCATCACGGATGCAGACTTGTCGCATGGGGCTGCGAACAACGCCCCGGACCACCGACATATCCGAACTTCGGTTGATGCTTCGGTACTGCGTTGTCCAGCGTCTTTTTGCGTTCGATCTTGCCACCAAAGGCCTGCTTGCAGATGGATGGCGATCGTGGGATCAGAGTGACCGACCGGTGCTGTTTGACCGAGTTGCAGCCTGTCTGCGTATCGCTCGTCACCTCGATCCTGAAGCACCGATAGCAGCCCGCATGACCGGTCTGGCCATACGGGAACGCTCCTACCGAACGTTGTACAATGCGCTTACGAACGCCGCCGATCCTGCGACATTCCTGGACGATTTCTCGAAATACCGCCCGATGCTCGCCCACAAGCCGAACGAACTTACGCGCGCTTATGCACTTGAGCGGGCGTCAGCGTGGGACGTGTTGCAGCATATCTTCGCGTCTCGCAGTGACGGTACAATGTCGCGGAATGCCATGGCGATCTATGAAGACATCCGAAAGACGTCGCGGATTCCCTTAACCCCATGGGCGGAAGCACAATCGTCGCTTTCAGAAGCCGGATTTTCAAGGACGAAGGCAGACATCGATGGTGGTTTCGAACGACTTGTGGCCTGGAACGCATTGCCCACACACAAAGCCGTTGCAGCGTCAGCCGACCTCGAACACTATTTTGAAGAACTCCAGAACCCGCTCGCTCGGGGTCTGCTGAAGGATTTGACGATCCCCAGGATGTATCGCACGCGGATCGAGACGCTTCGCAGAGGCTTGGTCTGCCTCGTGCGTATCATGGAATTTCGCAAAGCGACGGGAAGTTGGCCCAGATCACTCTCGGAAGCGGCTGGTCGTGACGAAGATACCATCGATCCCTATTCGGGCAAGCCATTTATATTTGCCCGAACGCGAGAAAGCATTCTGCTTTACAGTGTAGGCAGCGATCAGAAAGACGACGCAGGACGCTCGTACCTCCCCGGCAGCGAAGCTGGTGATCTTGTCATCTGGCCCTGGCGTTAAAGGTGTGCCGTCGTGCGGGCCTTGTGTCGGACTCACAATCCCGAATAGATGTCGCGGAATCTGCTTCATGGTATCCTGCAGGCTGTGCGAGTGGCGGAGTGGTTCAGCATGACACAGAAGACAACCCGACCACGCTGGCGAAGGATGATCGATCGTGCGATGCTGATGCTTGCCGGGACGCTCGTCGCGCTGGTCATTGGTGAAATCGTGGTGCGTATCGGGGGTTTTGGTCCAAACATCCACCCCATACAGTCCGGGCTGTTCCAGCTATCTGACAACCCCCGTATGCGCTATACGCTCGTCCCCAATACCGACCTCGATGGCATCCTGATCAATTCACACGGATTTCGCGGTGGCGAGGTCTCGCTTCGCAAGGCGCCAAACACCTTTCGTATCGTCTGCATCGGCGATTCCATCACCTTTGGGCACTGGGTTGGACAGCAGGAGACGTATTCCGCACGGCTTGAACAATACCTCAATGAGACCTACGCCACGGCGGATCGTCGTTTTGAGGTGCTCAATTTCGGCGTGACGGGTTACAACATTGTTCAAATCGAAGAGATGCTCCGCCAGCGTGCCATCCACTACGACCCGGACCTGATCCTCTATGCCTATTGTCTGAACGACCCGCAGGACTTCAGCCGGGAATTCGACGCGCTCTACTACCAGCTCAACAAGGCAGAAGCGCGGTACCGAGGGTATGTCCTCAGTCGCGCCAGGCGTCTTACCCTCCGATCCCGGTTGTTTGCGCTTGCTCGATATACGTTGGATGCAGCCACGCCTGAAGGGCAGTCCCTGCGCGAAATGCACAGAGATCCACAAACTCAGAACTTCAAAGTGGGGGAGCATGTCGAATACTTTACGGGGATCCATCTGGTGCCACCGGGAAAAACGCGTCTGGAGGACGGGATGGCTGCCATTGGCAGTTTCGCCCGCGCGCACAATACTCCGGTCTGCCTCGTACTCTTCCCCCTGTTTCTCGATCCGGAAGATGGCCCGCTTCTCGCCGCACATCGAAAGGTATTCGCCCTGGCTGAGAAAGAGAATTTCAGCATCGTGGATCTAACCGGTCCATTTGAGAGCTTCAGGGGCGACGCATTTCAGTCCATGCATCACGATCAGCTTCATCCGACCGCCAAAGGTCATGCGGTCGCCGCCGTCGCCATACTTCGCGAACTCCTGACCCAGGGTCTGCTTGGCATGACCGAAAAAGACCCGTCCCGACTCAACTCATCCAAAGAACCCTTGGGCGAGATCGCCCGTCACCTTGCATCACAGGGCGATGGTACGCCAACCCGCTGATAGCAACGCCCATACCCCAGATACCAATGCCCCAGATCTCCAGATGATGTCCGTAACATCAGCCTGAGTACGTCGCCCAGACGCTACTACACGCCGTCGAGACTTGCGATGAATTTCTCGTTGCTCTCGTGACGCCCCATTTGCTTCAGCAACCCCTCAATTGCCTCGACAGGCTGACGGTCCAGGAGAACGCGGCGGATTTTGGTGGATTTATCCAGCTCCTGCGGTGTGAGCAACAGCTCCTCCTTACGCGTCCCCGATGGACGGAGGTCAATCGCAGGCCAGACGCGCCTGTCTGCCAACTCCCGCGATAATACCAACTCCATATTCCCCGTGCCCTTGAACTCGTTGAAGATCACCTCATCCATCCGGCTGCCCGTTTCGATGAGGGCAGAGGCGATGATCGTCAGCGATCCGCCGGATTCAATGTTGCGAGCTGCACCGAAAATGACCTTGGGTTCTTCGAGCGCCCGGATATCCAGCCCACCCGACATGATCCGCCCCGCGCCGCGTATGAACGAGTTGAATGCGCGTCCGAGGCGGGTGAGTGAATCGAGGATCACAATGACATCCTCACCACCCTCCAGACGCCGCTTGGCGGATTCCATCATCAATCGCGCGATGCGGACGTGGCTCGCGGTTTCGTGATCGTTGCTGCTGGCGACCACCTCACCGTGGATGGTGCGACGCATGTCTGTGACTTCTTCCGGTCGCTCGTCAATCAGCAGCACAAGCATGTATGCGTCGGGATGGTTCTTAGCGATCCCATGCGCCATCTGCTGCAGGAGAACCGTCTTACCCGTACGCGGAGGGGCGACAATGAGCGCCCGCTGTCCAAAACCGATGGGCGCCATAAGATCAACGATCCGCATGGTCGCAGGACCACCAGTTGTCTCGAAACGAATCCGCCGCTCGGGGGAAATGGCTGTCAGATCGGCAAACGGTACGCGTTCAACCCAGTCTTCAGGATCCTTCCCGTTGATCTCGGTGACCCCCGAAAGCGTCGCAGTTCGCCCGCGCTTGCTCTTCTCCATCCGCACTGAACCACTGATCATCTCGCCACCAACCAGGCGGAATTTCTGAATCAATGCACGCGGAACCAGTGCGTCAGCCGGTCGCACAGCGTAGTTGTGTTTGGAGGAACGGAGAAAACCTCCACGCTGAGGGTGTAACTCCAGGATACCAACAACACCGTCTTCTAGATTCGTCATATCGAGATTTCACCAAGTGTATTTTCACGCCGGGACCAAATCGCCATCACTTGAGGACGGTAATTGGACGTAAACTATTGCAGTATATAGTCTTATCGCGCTTCGAGGCAGGTGCCAACGATCACAAACAGGCCCCATGAACACCCCATTATAGCGGCAAAAACGCGATCGCGTATCCTTCGAGTGAACATTTTCCCGCAATTTGATTTTGGAAAAGCCTTGACAAAGGACTGCGCCTGTGAGAGCCTCCCCGCCCAATGGATTTGACGGCCTTATTTTAGCGATTCCGTCGTCGAAGCCAGATGTTGGATTGTTAAATCGGGAGTTCGTGACCTTGGTCTGTTTCAGGCGGGTCTGTGGCAGACGGGCCTGATTTCGGGCGCGTCTGAGTTCCGGCGGATTTGTGTTCCGGCGGATCTGCTTCAGACACGCATTTCGGAAAAAGAATCATGTTCCGAACAACGGTTGCCCGATAAGGGCGAAATGATCCCGGCGGCCTCTCGGTTGGCGCTTGAGAGGCAGGGGCCTTGAAAAAGGTGCGTGGTAGAATCGTTCGTTTGTCGGTTCACGCCACACGGGAGGACGGTTGCGAACGAGGCCATTCGGAGCGTGACCGGCCATTCGGAGTGTAACCGAAAGAGGTTGAGTGAAGTGTTCGCCAGACGGGAGTCATAAGAGCGTATAGGGCGGTGCATCACAGCTTCAACGAGGTAATGGTCACGATTCGCTACAACGAAGCATAACAACAGGCAAGAATTCACTACGCTGGGCGGCTGAAGGTATTTTCGGCAGATGTAATAAACCACGCAGCGTCTCGAACCACCAGGATCGATGGATGAATGTCAGTCGGTCGGGTGCAATAGGTGAGCGGCTTACTTTTGGAGGCCGAATTGATGAAGAAGAGCGATGTAGTCAAAAAGGTGGCTTTGATGTTCATCCTGACGCTCGGACCACTTGGTTTCTCAGGGTGCCTGGGCGTCGATTTGAACCGGGTTCTCGGCTTTGGTGCCGCATACGCCACCAGCGAGTTTCTTTTCGACAACGATGGCGTATTTGACTTGTTTGAATCCGGTAGCGTGGCAGGCCTGAATTGAGCAGCACGTTAATGCTGAGCAGGGCAGAACGTGAAAGCTGGGCAGGACTTTGACCAGGATAGGACTTTGGCCGGGATAGGACGATGGCCGGGATGGTCTGGGTCAGGATTGTCTGCCTGGGATGAAATTGTGAGCCGTGAAAGTCAGGGTCCATTGCGGACGCTGCTGGTTCAAATAAGATGCACGAGGTTCGTAATGGTTCCGGTCGGATGGTACTGGCCGAGATGAATACTGGGGTGGTGAGATGAAAATGAGACGGCGTAAAACTCTGCGGTTGACGACACTTTTGTCGGTCTGTACAGGTTTGACGATGTTTCAGTCTGGCAGCTGTATGCAGGATTTCACTCGGACGCTCGCAAGCGGGCTGTCGAGCAGTATCATCAGCGCCACAATCAGCATTGTGGATCAGATATTATTGCAACCGGTACTCGATACACTGGTACCGAATGAAGTTGTTTGATTGATCAATTTTTGACGGCCGCGTGATGCCGTCTCATGGGTTTTCAAAATGCTTGAAAACCATGCAAATAGAAGAGTGTAGTCTGTGGAAAACGAAGTCAGTCAACGCCCGACACGCTACGTTAGGTCGGCAGCCGGACTGACCAGGTTGTTTCTCTTTGGAGGTCTTAGACAGTTATGAAGAGTTGGAAGACGAAGGTTTGTGTTCTCGCCGTTATGAGTGGTACCATTTTTCAGTTCGGCGGCTGCTTCGGCGGCATCGCCCGTGGCCTCGTTGCTGCAATTCCGGTCAATCTTGGCCTGGAATTCCTGACAGACAATGATGCTATCTTCGACCTGTTCGAAGATGGTACCGTTGCTGCAGCACCTGCCGCCGGCTAGGCGATTGGGTATTCTTTCACACCCGTGTTCTCTGAACCGGGCGCGAAAGGGAATCGCAAGATTCAACAGCGGCACTCCAGATCATGGGGTGCCGCTGTTTTTTTATGCATATTATCTCTGATTGGAATACCGCCAGGAATGCTCAAGACCGGGCGAACTACTCGCCGCCGCGAGTTTTCCGCGTATATGGTCGAATCACGTGCGTGCGACCGCATCTGACTGCCCCGAACAAGATCAACGCATCAGGACAGGTCCAACGCACCGGCCACAAAGGGACGACCGTTCCCAAAATCAATGGCTGCTCCACCCATCCGAGCGTCGTGCGGAAACGCAAGACCCGCATCACCATCCCTGCATCGCTCCAGAAGCCACTTTTTCTCGGCAATCGTCTTAAGCGGTTAAAGATCGTAGGCCATCACCCACGGAATACGCAGGTGGCTGCTTGTCGGGCAGGCGTCACCGGTCCATATCAGTTCATTCCCATCGCCCCGAAACACGGGGTGCAACTGACCTGGCGTATGGCCATCGCTCACCCAGAACCCAATCTCCTCCCAGCGAGATTCCGGGCTATCACCCTCAACAAGATGCAGAACGCCCGCTGGCTGAAGTGCTTCGAAGTCGTGATCGATGAACGACGCCCGATCACGCTCTGATGGACTGTTCGCATGTTCCCACTGCCGCCTGTGAAGCCAGTGACACGCGTTCGGATAGATCAACCGGGTGCGCGTCTGTTCCTCATCCGCCCAGGCAGTCAACCCCCCGTTGTGGTCGAAATGAAGATGCGTCACGATGACGTCCGTCACACGCTCGGGGCCAAGCCCAAATCGCTCGCTCAATGCAGTCGAAATCGCATCCGCGTCATATTGAATCGCAAAACGGTCAGCCGCATCAACCGTCCATTTCGGCCCTGTTCCGGTATCCACCAGAAGGACCGTCTCACGATCATCGGAGACCGCCACCAGCGTCCGCATCGCCAGCAAAATACGGTTGTCCGCATCCACATCTTCATGGTTCCCCCACATCGTTTTGGGAACCACGCCAAACATAGCCCCCCCGTCAAGGCGAAACAGACCTGTCTGTACCGAAATAATGTCGAATTTTCCAATACGGATCATACTGCGTTTCCTTCATATATCTCAAAGATGAGGATCGGGGCTGCGACACATATGTGCAGATCTGAAAACCCCTGACTACTGGGTCACCGGCTTCATATGCTCGAAAGATTGCTGGCAGGCATTGCAATAGTGGATGGACCGGCAAAGCGTGGAACCAAACGTGGACTCAAGCGTCGTGTTGGAAGAGTCGCAAAACGGACAGGGCACGTCCACAAGGTCCTTCATCTCAACCCCACGACCATCCATGCGCGACGGCGGTGCCAACCCAAAAAGCCTCAACTTCTCAAGACCAAGGTCCGTAATGCGATCCGTCGACCAGGGCGGATCGAACACAATATCGACAGAAGCATCAGCAAACCCCCCATCCCTCAACGCTGTCACAATCGTAGAACACAGAAGCTCCAACGCAGGACAGGCAGCAAACGTCGGCGTCATCCGCACAACAGCCCGCCCGTCCGCCACACGCACATCCACGATCATCCCCAGATCAATCACGGACAAATCCGGAATCTCAGGGTCCATCACTGTTTCAAGCACACACCACGCACGCGAAACATCCACCTTTTCAGATTCCACGCTACACATCTCACCATCTCTGAAAACCAGCACCATCACCAGGGAGCACTCGGCTCCAATTTGTACACCTTTTGCATCTCTTCAAGAAGACACCCCAACTCCTCCGGATGACGACCACAACGACCACCATACGTCGGTTCGACATTCGTTGGAACCGCCAGACCCGAGGCAGACAGGTGCTCAGCAACCTCCTCAACCCAGGAAGCCTCCACATCCGCCTCACAAGGACCAATACCCGACCCCGCAATCACCGCATCCCACTCAGTCGCTTCAAACATCCCCAACGCATGAGGATAAGCTTTCTCAACCGCCTGCTGCATCAACAACCGACTTTCATCCGTACCCTTACCAAGTCGGACAACCCACATCCGTGAATGCATCATGTGGTACTTCTGCTCACCACCCACCTTACGGACAAATTGCGACAAGGGCGTGTAAGAACTGTCAGCCATCAACGCCAGCCGCCGCGTCGTCGCAACATCATAAAAGTACTGCCGAACCGTGCTGAACGCCCAGTCGCTGCGGTCCAGCGAAGCAAGCGACGCACAACGATACGCAGCAGCAGCACGCGTGAACGCAATCGTATCAGGGTCCGGTTCACCAAGCGCATGCAACATCCGATAGTAAGAAAGCGCACGACCAATTTCATCCTGCGCCATCGAGGAAAATGCAATGTCAGCCTCAAGAATCGGTGCAAGCCCCGTCCACTCCGAATTGCGATGCCCAATCATCAAATCGTCGTCACCAAGACGATACAGCAGGTCAATCAGCGCACTACGCTCCTCACCCTGAATATCACCAGCCGCTGAAAATGTCGTACCCGTACTCATGCTATAGATCTCGTATCTCTATCAATCACCATGCGTGAACTCCAGGAAGGGTTCATCCGCCACATCCGCCAGTTCAACGCATTACGCCTCACCACGCGATTCAGTCCTGTCAGCCACAATCGACTTAATGCGCTTCGTCGTCTCATACCCAAACGATTCACGATACGACTTGTCAGTACCGTGATCGAACATATCAACATCCTCATAACTGGTCGCAGTAATCGCATCCTCAGGGACAACCCAGAGACTCACCGATGCCTGACGACGACCATACTGCTCCTTCGCAAGAATAAGAGCAGCCTCAGGGTCAGGAGCATGAACCGACCCAACATATACATGCGGCTCACCACGCACCTGCTGATGAAACACTTCAAAAATCTGCCACTGCGTATCACTCATAACATCATACCTCAAAACAACAACCTAGACCGACATCGACAGACAAACCTCAATTAACCCGCCCCAGCCACAGACTCCCCCACCGCAGACTGCCCAGCCGCAGACTGCAATGCACGACGAACCCACGCACCATCCTCATGCGCCATCTTACGCGTCCGCAACCGAAGCGCACTGGCTGGACCATTCCCACGCACCACATGCAAAAACTCATCCCAGTCCGGCTCGCGGTATCGCCACACACCCTCAACTTCGTCGAAACGCATCTCCCATTCGTCAGGCACCGTCAGGCCAAGCTGATAAATCTTAGGCATATACTGCTTCAAAAACTGCTGACGCTGCTCATCGTTCGTCTTCATCTTCACCCGCCAGCGCATCAGCAAATCCGTATGACGAGAAACCTTGTCACCAGGACCATGGAACATCATGATCGGTTTCCACCACCGATTCACCGCATCCTGAAGCATATCGTGCTGAAGCTTCGTACCAGTCGCAAGCGTAATGCACATGTCGTAACCATGCGTCAGATGAAAAGCCTCCTCATAACAAATCCGCTTCAAAGCACGCGCATACGGACCATACGACCCCTCAGCCATCATCGTCTGATTCACAATCGCACCCGCGTCGATCAACCACGAGATCGTCGCAACATCCGCCCATGTCTCTGCGTGATAATGGAACACATTGGAGTACTTGGCTTTCCCGGAGATCAGCTCCTCAATCATCTCCTCACGCGACTTACCAAGCGTCTCAGCCGCCCGATACAACAACTGCGCATGACCAACCTCATCCTGCACCTTGGCAATGAGCGCCAGCTTCCGCTTCAAACTCGGCGCATTGGGGATCCACCCTCCCTCCGGCAACGCACCGCAAATCTCACTGTTGGCATGAACGTGGATCAGACGAATCAACTGCTGACGATACGCATCCGGCATCCAGTCGCCGGGCTCAACCTTGTCACCACGAGACACACGCGATTCAAACGCCGCAAGGTTCTCCTCATAACCAGGATCGCCAGGCTTATCACCCCGCAGACCAGGTTGACCACCGCGCGTCGGACTGACCCGAACCATAACTCATTCTCCATACAGACCCAAAACGTGACACACCTTCAATACCATCTCAACTACGCCGACGAAGTCCGTCAAACACATAGTCCGCCATCTGCTTGCCAAGCTCGTCTGCCGTAAATCGACCATCCGGCTTGTACCACT
>JAJRYY010000038.1 GCA_024275565.1 Planctomycetota bacterium | reverse complement strand
TGTGGCTTGGGCTTCATGGAATCCGTCCCGTATTGCAAGGTTTTGACCGTTCGTCCGTGGTTTCCTTGCAAATTATACACGCTACCAATCGCCATTTCACGCTTAAATAGTAGCGTTTTCGAACTTTTTCAGGGACGACTACATCTGGTTGCGGTGGGGCGGTTTTGGTTTGTTGAACGGTTACGGTTTTTGGGGCGTGCGTTTGGTTTGTTTGACGGCCACAGTTGGGGGCGGCTGTGCTACATTTTTAATCGTGTGGCTGCTTTACGATTTGTTTTTCTGCTTCCTGTACGCGAATTTTTTGTATCAGGCTGTGGGTTACTATTCCGCTGAGGGCGCCGAAGAAGAGGTGGCCTGCTGAGAAGAATGGTATGGCGGCGAGTAGTTCCGGGTTTCCGAGGAGGAGTAGAACGAGCAACATGCCGGTGAAGCGTCCCAGTCCTGCGGCTGCACCTAGTGCGATGCAGCGCGTGCGTGAGATGTGTTCCCCGCTTGCTGATCCTGCTTTCGGTCTTGCGTTCGGTCTTGGTTTTGGTTTTGCGTTTGCCCAGCTCCATCCTGCGTCGATGATGATGCCGGGTAATACATGGGCTGGGAGAATGAAGAGTCCGTTTCTCCCGAGGCCCAGCATGGTGGATAGTACGCCTGTTGCTCCGCCGACGAGTGTGGCTGACCATCGCCTTGGTGATCGGTCGGCTGCGTAGCATAGGAGGGGGAGTACGATGATATTCTGGAATCCCGGGGTCAGTCCTGTGCCTGGTGTTACCTTCAGCATCCTGAGTGACATGAGGACCACTGTAATGCGTGATAGCGTTGAGAGATCGTCTGGTAGTGTTTTGGATTCGTCCTCGTTCTCTGGTTGTGCGTTGCTCTCCGTGATCGCCCCTTCGAGTCGATCGAGAACCCATGATGGATCGCCTCGCATGATGGATCGAACTGGTGAGGCTGCGGGATCGTTCTCCGTGGTGGTGGAATGGGTTTTTCTGTTTTTCTTTCTCCGTCGCGTTTCGCCCATGGTTGCTCGTCGCTCCTCGAGGCGGTCGAGGCAGGCGTCTACGATAGTTGCGGCGTCGTGTGGTAGAAAGACGCTTTCGAGGCCTTTGACGAAACCTGTGCGGCCTATGCCTTTTCTGACGACGACCGAGACGAGTGCCATGGTGTAGACCTGGAGTGCCTGATAGATTCCTACCAATGCGCCGGCTTGCCATGCGGGTCGTGGTGCTGCTTTTTTTCCTGCTTCGCCGATTGCGTGCATCGCATGGTCGATAGGAATCAGTCCCCATGCTTCGGCGAGATTGGGGTCATTTTGTAGTAACCAGTCGAGCAGGAAGTGTGATCTTGGTGGGAATATGATCTGTGCGACGATGAGGAATAGTACGAACCATTTGATGCTGTAGATCAATCGCCACAGGCGTGGGGCTGTGACGCCGCAGGGAATGGCTGCGATGAGGTGGAGGATGGATATTGCTATGAGAAAACCTGGTTCATGGACCAGGAAGACTGCGAGTGATACGCATAGCAGGTATAGGACCGCACATCGCTCTCGCATTTTTTATGGTCGCCTCATGGCGTTGTCATTTGTGGGTGTATCTTTAAGCGGATCTGGTGTGTGATGGTGCGACCTGCCCGCATCGAGCGGGTGAAAGGCCCATGTTTTCATGAGCAGGTAGACCCTCCTTCCTGGTTCGATTTTCAAGAATTTCACGGATTGATGCGTCAGTTTGGCCCGCAGGGATAATCCTGTATCCAGGGCTACCAGTACTGTTGGGAATGTATCGTATCGCACCTTGACGACGCGTCCTGCGACCTGGTTTCTTGCGCTAGTACCTGAGACCTCTCCTGTTGCCAGCAATATATCCTCCGGGCGTACTGCGAGTGTTGTGGATTTTCCGATTTTTTCGTGGCAAAGTGGTACATGCAAAGTGGCGCCTTGTGCGTCGATGGTGGTGGTGTGGTCTTCTGCATTGTGGGATAATACGCGTCCTGTGATGATGTTTTCGGTTCCTGAGAGCGATGCGATGGCTGCTGATGTTGGCGTGTGGAAGACTTCGATGGGTAGGCCATCCTGCACGATGCGTCCGCCTTCCATGACGATGACGCGGTCGCCGATTCTGTAGGCTTCGCTGACATTGTGTGTTACATAGATCATTGGGATCTTTGTTTCGCGTTGCAGTGCGTGTAATTCGTGGAGGAGCAGGTGTCTAGTGCCAGCGTCCACGGCTGACATTGGTTCGTCCATGAGGAGGCATCGTGGTTGTCGCATCAGCGCTCTGATGATTGTGATTCTCTGCTGCTCTCCGCCGGACATCTGGTTTGGATGCTGGTCTACGATATGCTGGACTCCGAAGAGTTCAATCCATCGCTCTGCGTCTGACGTTTTTCCACCGGCGTATGCGATGTTTTCTCTTGCGGTCATGTGCGGGAAGAGGCTTGGTTGCTGGAAAATGAAGCCGAGTCTCCGCTGCTGGACGCGCATGTTGATGCGTTTTGAGCGGTCGTATAATGCTTCGCCATCGAATGTGATGTGTCCTGACGTTGGGCGATCCAATCCTGCAATGTTGCGCAGGGTTGTTGTTTTACCTGATCCGCTAGGTCCAAAAAGGATCAAGGTGCCGCCCTCGTGCTGAAAGGCGACGTCGAGTTTGAACGCTCCTACCTGTTTCTGGATGGCGACTTGCAGCATTTATAGCTCCGCTTCATCCTGTCGGTCCATTGTGCGACTGTTCAGTCGATTTGTGAGGTATATGACGCCGATTGAGAATATGGTCAGGACCAGAACGAGTATCTGTGCTGTTGCATCGTCGTGGTTTGTGAAGGCGTTGAAGATTGCGCTTGGCATTGTCATGGTTCGGCCTTCGATCATGCCTGCGAGCATGAATGTTGCTCCGAATTCTCCGATTGCTCTTGCGAAGCTGAGGATTGCCCCTCCGACGAGTCCGTTTTTCGCCAGTGGCAGTGTGATGCGCAGGAGGGTTGTGATTCGCCCTTTTCCGAGGGTGTAGGATGCGAGTTCGAGTTCGTGGTTTACGGATTCGAATGCTGTTCTTGCAGATTTCATCATGAGCGGGAATGCGATGACGCCTGAGGCTATTCCTGCACCGAGCAGTGAGAGTGAGACGTGAATTCCCAGGATATCTTCCAGTGTTCTCCCGACCCATGATCGCGATCCCAGCATAATCATGAGGTAGTATCCAGTGACGGTTGGTGGGAGGACCATTGGCAGGGTCAGGACGGAATCGAGGAGTTCTCTGCCTCTGAAATTACATTTTGCGAGGATTGCTCCGACCAATGTTCCGAGTGGGAATACGACCATGAGTGCTCCGGTTGCAGCGAGCAGTGAGAGTTTCAGGGCTATCCATGCTTTGTGTAGCCGATCGCTGTTGTCGAGTTTTTCGCCTGTGTTGATCGAAGGCAGCTTTGAAAGTGTTGCTCTCCCCGGGCGTCTGAACCCGTGTCGCTCGAGAATTTCGGTGGCGATGTTGGACATGACGAAATCGACGAATTTCCATGCTGCATCCGGGTGTGGACTTCGGTCGAGCATTGCGATTGGATATCTGATTGGATCGTGCCAGATTGTGTCAGCGATTTCGACGAGTTGCAGAGCGTCTGCGACTTGTGCTGCATCTGTCGCGTAGACCAGTCCTGCGGACACTTCTCCCTGTATGACATATGCGAGCGCCTGTCGCACATGTGCGGTGTTTACGAGTTTATTGCTGAGGGTTTGTGTGAGGTTCAGTTTTTCCAGCACCTGCCTTGCGTATATGCCGGCTGGTACTCTCTCGCCTGAGATTGCCAAAGTCTGTACGCGTGGGTCTGCGAGGTCAGCAAAGCTGGTGATCCGGGCGGGGTTTCCGACTGGTACGACGAGTGCGATGCGGTTTCCTGCGAATAGTCGGCGGTCCTCCGGTCGCACGAATCCACCCGCGACGAGGGCATCCATGGGAGCTTCGGCTGCACATGCGAAGACGTCGACGCCTACCCCGTCGTTGCCCTCGATCTGTCGCTGAAGATGGTTCGAGCCTAGAAAATTGAACTGGACCACGACTCCGGGATGGGTTTCCTCGAATCGGCGTCCGATTTCGGTAAATACATCGTTGAGGCTTGCTGCTGCTGAGACGGTGATTTTGATGTGTTTTTCTGCGGTTGGTGCGCGCGCATCGTTGGCGCTGCCTGTCAGGGTCGTTATCAGAATCATGCATGTGGTAAGCTTCAACACCTTGGCGAATCTCTGGATCTCGTGACCCTTGTCTGCGGTGACGTTTTGCCGCGTTCGGGTCATTTGCAAGCCTGGCAGCCCGGAATTTCAGTATCTGACAGGCTGCTCCGGGCTGGAGCATACACTATGTGTTGCGGAAGGTCTCGTGGCGTGGTGGTTGAAAAGGTGGTCGCGGGTGGATCAGTGCCATGGTGGCGACTGTCCGTGCGTGCTGATTGAGGTGGTCGGGTAATTCTCTCGGGGCCATGCGCACATGAGGGCGTTCAGCGTTGCGTTCGAAATCCTTGCCTTCTGTACGGTTCAGGCCTGGATTTTCCGCATTGAGCTGAACGACCTCATGTGCACTTACTCTGGACGCATTTGTTACGATGCTGGCTGGACGTCTATCTGGGGAACTTCGTCATTTTTCTCTCTCTCGAGCCATCCGTAGACGGCAGGGATGACGAAGAGCGTTAGAAAGGTTGACGTTACCAGTCCGCCGATGACGACGGTGGCCAGGGGACGTTGCACCTCTGCACCTGCGCTGGTTGATACTGCCATGGGAATAAAACCGAACGCATCGGTGACGACGGTCATGAGGACGGCTCTTAGCCGGACCTTTGCTGAATGTCTGGCTGCTTCCTCCGGCGACATGCCCGTCTTGCGTTTTTCCTGGATGTATGAGACCAGGACGACGCCGTTGAGGACGGCGATTCCGCTCAGTGCGATGAAGCCGACGCCAGCTGAGATTGAGAAGGGGTAGCCTCGGACGACGAGTGCGATGATGCCGCCGGTGATCGCCAATGGTACGTTCAGGTAGATCAGCAAGGCGAGTCTGGATGAACCGAACATGGTATAGAGCAGGACGAAGATCAGGAGCAGTGCCATGGGTACCAGGACGGCGAGGCGTTTGGATGCTTCCTGAAGATTCTTGAACTGTCCCCCCCAGTCGATGTACCATCCGGCGGGCAGGTCGAGATCTGACTTTAGTACTGCCTGGGCGTCTGCGACGAATGAGGCGAGGTCTCTGCCTCGGACGTTGGCTTCGACGGTGATACGCCGACTGATGTTTTCGCGGCTGATTTGTGCCGGGCCTTCCTCGATTTCGATGGATGCGAGCTGTGATAGAGGGATCAATCTGGCGGGTCCGTCACCCTGGGGTGGTCCGGCGATTTTGAGGTCGCCGATTCTGTCGAGATCTGCCCGGATTGAGTCGCCAAAGCGCACCTGAAGCGCGAATCGTTTTTGACCTTCGAGAACAGTACCGACCTGCTTCCCGCCGATGGACTCGATGACTTCGAGCACGTTTTCGGCGTTGATGCCGTATCGCGCGATGGCGTCACGATCGATTCGTACGCGCATTGTGGGCAGGCCTATGACCTGCTCTGCCTTGACATCGGCTGCACCTTCAATGCGACTGATGAGGCGTACGACTTCGTCGGCCTTCTGTTTCATCAGTTCAAGGTCGTCGCCGTAGATTTTGATGCCGATGTCGCTTCTGACACCTGAGATCAGCTCCGACACGCGCAATTCTATGGGTTGCGAGTAGCTGTATATGGCGGCGGGCACCTTTGCTTGAAGCGTTTCGTCGATGGCTTCTATCAGCTCCTCTTTTGTGTCGTATCGCCAGGTGGATCTGTCGTTGAGGATCAGATAGGTATCGCTGATCTCGACACCCATGGGGTCGGTTGCGATTTCGGCGCGTCCGGTTCTGGACACGGCCGTTTTGATTTCGGGAAAATCCTCCATGAGTACGCGTTCTGCATGGAGACTGATCTGGTTGGATTCCTCCAGGGAGACACTTGGAAGCCGCCATATCTGGAGTGCGATTGCGCCTTCGTCGAGACGTGGCATGAACTCTGCACCCATGAAGGGTACGAAGCAGAGGCTGCCTAGAAAGACTGCGAGTGCTCCGCCGAAGACGCGTCCGCGTCGTCCCATGACCTTTTCCAGCAATGGGTAGTATAGTTTTTTTGCGAGGCGGTAGAGGATTGGTTCTTTCTCAGTCATGTTCTTGAGGAAGAGGGATGCCATGACGGGCATGAGGGTGAGGGCACAGACCATTGAACCTGCGAGGGCGAATACGACTGTCAGGGCCATTGGGCGGAACATTTTGCCCTCGATGCCCTGTAGTGCCATGATGGGGAGGTATACGATGGTGATGGTCATGACGCCGAAGGCTACTGGTCGTGCCACTTCGCGGCATGCGATGCGTACCTTTTCTGTATGGGATTCGGGTTCGTTTCGTCGGTCTCGGAGGGTTCGTACGACGTTTTCGATCATGACGACCGATCCATCGACGATGATCCCGAAGTCGATTGCGCCGAGGCTCATGAGGTTTCCGCTGAGTCCTGTGATTCTCATGGCGATAAATGCAACCATCATTGAGAGGGGGATCGAGGATGCCACGATGATTCCGCCGCGCAGGTTTCCCAGGAGCAGGAGCAGCACGATGATGACCAGGATGCCGCCCTCTGCGAGGTTCTTTGCGACGGTCATGATGGTTCGGTCTACAAGTTCTGTTCGGTTGTAGAAGGTGTCGATGGTGACGCCTTCTGGCAGGAATTGTTTGAGTTCTTCGATTTTTTCGTCGACCGCCTGTGAGACGACGCGAGAATTTTCGCCCATGAGCATCATGACAATGCCGACGACTGCTTCCCGGTCTCCGTCGCGTGTGACTGCTCCCTGTCGAATCATGGGTTCGAATTCGACGACTCCGATGTCCTTGACATATATCGGAGTTCCTGCATCAGGATCGTGCTTGACGATGATGTTTCCGAGGTCCTTGGGCGTTTCAACCAGGCCTTCACCACGGATGAGGTATTGTTCGCCATGATGCTCGATGTATCCCCCGCCGACGTTTCTGTTGTTTGCCCTGAGGGCTTCGACGACGTCACCGACGGGTATGGCGAAGGCAGCGAGTCGGTCCGGATCGAGTGTGACCTGGTATGTTTTCAGCTCGCCACCGAAGGCGTTGATCTCGACGACGCCGGGGACGCTTCGAAGCTGGTAGTTGACATACCAGTCGAGGATGGTTCGAAGCTCCATGGGCGTGTGGTTCTCGCCGCGCACCTCGAACTGGTAGATTTCGCCAAGGCCTGTCGAGATGGGTCCCATGCTGGGTTCGCCATAACCTGCGGGGATCTGCTCCCGAGCTTCCACGAGTCGTTCGCCGACAAGCTGCCGTGCCCAGTAGATGTCGGTGCCTTCCTCGAATACGACGGTGACGACCGACAGCCCAAACTTGGATACGGAGCGAACCTCTTCGATGGCGGGCAGGCCGCTCATCGAGGTTTCGACCGGGAATGTGATGAAGCGTTCGACCTCTTCCGGTGGGAGTCCGGGCGAATTTGCCAGGATCTGCACCTGGATGTTGGTGACGTCCGGGACCGCGTCCATGGGGAGTGTTGTGAGAGAGTCCAGACCCACAGCCACCACCATCAGCCAGAGGACGAGGACCAGAAATTTATTGTTCAGTGAAAAGTCAATTATGTTTGACATGGTCGCTCCGTCAGTGAGAGTGTCCGCCACCCATTTCTTCTTTACCAACTTCCGATTTGAGTACGAATGTGTCACCGACGGCGACTTTGTCACCGATCGTAATCGCGCCCATCACTTCCGCGAACTCCCGGGATTTTCCGAGAACCTGGACCGTGACCTGTTTGTATTCGCCAGGTCCGGTAGACTTAAACACAACGAACCCGCCTTTGACGCGCTGGAGTGCGGCGGCTGGTACCAGGATTCCTCCCCGTTTTCCGCTGTCGGTTTCATTGCCCACATGGATGACGACCGTCCCAAACATACCCGGGCGGAGTCTGCCTTCGGGATTCGGCAGGACGACACGGATTTGCACCGTCCGCGTGTCCAGGTCGAGTTGACTGGCCACATAATCGACCTTGCCTTCGAACAGTTCTTCTGGAAAGGCATCGAGTCGAACGGTGGTCTTCTGACCTTGCTTCAGGAAACGGATGTCGCGTTCATAGGCTCGCCCCATGACCCAGACATTTGAAAGATTTGCGATGGTGTACAGGCGTGTGTCTGTGTTGACCATTTCACCGCGCGTCAGATGGCGATCGACGATGACTCCTGAGATGGGGCTTGAGAGCGCGGCGCGGGAAATGTTCATGTCTATCTCCTGCCCCTGCTGTGCGATTTCTGCAATTTGCTCGTTGGTCAGACCCAGGATGTGCAGGGCGCGTTCTGCGTTCCGCATTTCGGTTTCTGAGACTTGAAAATCCTTTGACGCCCGCAGAAAACCCAGCTCCAGGCCAAATGAAATCTCCTCACGGGTGGATAAGAAATCTGCCCGGAAGACCTCATACTGTCCTTTTGCTTCCAGGAATTCCGCTTCGCTGGCGATCTTGCTTGCCAGAAGCTCTTCGTTTCGTCTGTAATTTCGCAGGCTGACCTTCATTCTGGTGAATGTGGTCAGTAATTTGTTCTTGTTTTCACCCACTGGGAGGTCGTGTGCTTGTGCGAGTGCATCCTCCGGTGAGGGTTCCGGGTCGAGGATCTCGAGCAGTTTTTTTGTATTTTCGTAGACGATTTTTGCACGATCAAAGTCCGCGCGTGCCACTTCAAATTTGCTGAGATCGACGAGGTATTCCATTTTTGCATCGCCCATCTCACGCGAATCGAGGACGCACAGAATGGTCCCGGCATCCACTTTGTCGCCCAGGGTCCGTTCGACGGATGAGACGATTCCACGTACACGCGGCGTAATATGCACCAGCCGGTCGGCGTTCCATCCTACTTCACCGGTCAGCTCAACCATGGTTGTCAGCGAACCGCGTGTGACCTTGACATGGGTCAGATTCAGTCCCTCAAGCTGCGCTTCGTTGAGATGGATCACGCCTTCTTCGTGCGCTCCGTGACCACCTTTTCGCCACCATGATCATCGTGACCACCTTTTCCGCCGTGGTCGTCGTGTCCATCTTTTTCGTCGTGATCATCGTGATCGTCGTGTCCATCTTTTTCGTTGTGACTATCATCGTCACCATGATCGTCATGGCCCCCACCTCCGTGGTCGTGGCCGTCGTGATCGTTATGCTGAGCTATCGCAACACTGTCCAGAGAAACACGCGACACGGCGTTTCCGATCCCCAGGACAGTTCCTACGGCGATCAGTATTGCAACTATCATATTCTTGTTCATAAGAAGATCCTTCGTTGTCTGCTATCTGCTATCACAGGAGTAATGCTGCTGCTGCATTTCGGAGAAAATCCACCACGAACGTTTCCAGTCCTATCGGGTCCTGGTGTGAACATCCGCCCAATGAGATCAGGCTGACCATGACCAACATCATCGGGAAGAACCCGTTTTTCAATCGTTTGCAGCTCATGATCCGCTCTCCATATCATCATATTCATCTGGGTCAGCATCCATATCCGGGTGTTCGCCCTGGTCGGCGTCCGCTGCTTTATCCAACTCAGCCTGAAACCTGTCGAATGGAAGTCCGATCGTCTGTTCCAGTTCCGGGATCATCGTCGCAGCTGTTTGCGAAGCAGCCACATAGCTTCGCCGGGCTTCAAGGAAGAACCTCTGTGCTTCCAGGACGGAAAGAAACGATGCGCGTCCTGCGCGATAGGCTTCGCGTGAGAGGTCGAGATTGACCTGGGCCAATGGGATCGACTTGTCGCGATACATGTGCATGAGTCGCCATGATGTAATCGCTCGATCGACCGCACTTCGCACTTCCTGTGTGATGGTTCGATCAAGCCCGTCCATGGTTTTGATCGCCTGTTGCAGGGTGAATTGTGCTTTGGCGATCTGCGCCTGATTCTGGTCAAAAATGGGCAGGGTCAGACCGAGGCTTGGTCCGAGAATGAAATCCTGGCCTTTTCCGCGCTGCCGCTCTGACCGGGGTTGAATTCCGGGTGCGGTTAGACCACCCCCCACGATGGAGGATCGGACGGTGTCTGCCAGGATGTCGCGACCTCCCTGTCGTGTGCGTTCCGATCGTTCCAGAGAAAACCCAATTTGTATTTGCGGAACGACGAGGCTTTTCTGGTATGCGAGCGTTGCTCTTGCAGCAGAGACCACCTGCTCAGCTGCCTGCAGGTCGAGTCGCCAGGATTTCGAGAGTTCTACAAGCGATTGAGCACTTGGCGTGTCAGGGAAATTCCCCGGTAACGGGTCATTCAACACCAGCGTATCTGCGTCGATAATAAGACCGAGCAGTGTCGCCAGGTCTCTGCGCGCGTTGGCAGCAGAGAGTCGGTCTCGCTCCACGGCGATTTCGGAATCCACTGCGACACTGCGGGACAAGTTGACATCAAGCTCATTGGCTGCTCCAGCCTTTTGACGTGCCAAAGCGAGTTCGAGAAGGTTGTTCGCGATGTCCAGGTTGTCTCGTGCGATGCGGAGGCGTTCCTCGGAACCCACTGCGGTGTAATACGCAACCTTCGCATCCATGGCGAGGACCGCAGCCTTTCTTGCAAGATCCACAATGGCTGCATCCAGCGAACGATTTGCCATCCGCTTGCGAATCGGGATCTGCCACAGTTCAGCGATATTTTGCGCCATGGTAGACTGGATATTTGCAAGGCCGCCGCTGTCGGGGAGCAGTGCAGAGATGTTGAGGAAGGGGTTTGTATATAACCCCGCCTGCACGGCATCCGCGTGGGCTATCCCGACATCCATAAAGGCAGCCTGCAGCGCACGGTTGTTCAGCAGGCATATCTCAACAGCCTCCGCCGCCGATATGCCGTCCTGAAGCAACGCCTCGACCAGTCCATCCACCAGCCCGTCATCCTTGGGTTGATAGATGCGATCCTGCCCGGTGGCTTCGCTGACACGTTGCCCGACGCGCTCATAGTCGTGTTGCGGTTTTACGGTGGCGCAGCCGCCTGCAAGGGTGAGCGCCCCGAGCGACCACACGATCATTCCGGTTTTCTGAAGCATGTACAAAAATCCTTCAATCAATGTTCGGCGAATTCGTCGCACATCGTAGAGATGGCGCGTACGGAGACTTTGGGTGAGCGCGCAGATGCGTCTCACCACGCTGACTGGAATATGGGTATAGGGGGTCAGATCAGGAGAGGGAGATCGCTGGCTGGGAACGGTAGATTACAGCCATCCGACCAATGGTGTACGTCGTAGCTTACGGTGTGTGTCGACGGTTGTGTGACCGAGATGAGGATGAAAGCGGGCGCCAAGGCAGGATGCGACATCGTGATGACACTGTCGGCCCGGCGTTCGGCCCGGATGATGCTGACGCTGCATGGATCGTCGGGGCATTCGCCTTCGTGTCCGCAATTGGTCTCTTCGTGCTCGCAATCTCCATGGTCGCCTTTCGAGTTTCCATGGTTGTCTTTCGAACTGCCATGGTCGCAATCAGAACTGCACATACAGACGGGATCTGAGGTGCATTTGCAGGCATGCGTAATCACGCCGCCCATGCACAGTGCCGGTATGGCGAGAAACGACGCCAGAAGAATTGAAATAGTCAGTATACGGCCCATTACATCCGAACTCTATGATGATGCTCGGGACTGGTCAATGCCAGATCGGTAACCATCGGGTAACACAGGTCTATGGTGCTGTCGATACGAAGCAACATTGACGCGTCGTAGCCGGATTTGCCGGGTCCACCTGCGATCTTACCAGCCTGAGATGAAGAGGATCGGGCACACGGGATCGACTTCCGTGAGGTTCGTTACACCCACTTTCCGGGTTATCGGAACTCGCCGACCACTCCTTTAGCTTGCTCAGGCAGAGGTACTCATTTTCCTCTGATGGTGTGATAATTTACGCATTCTGTCCTGCAGGTGTTTAGGCATACTGTCCTGCTGGTGTCAAGGCGTAAACGGAGAGGGATGGACCGAGTTTGAGGGAAGTGTCGGTGATTCATTCTGCGTGGTCGCGCCTTTGGTTGCCCGGACGGACAGGATGATGTCAAGGAATACGCTCGCAATGCTGGTGATGCGGAACCCCGCCGTCCGCGCATTTGAGACCGTATCGCGGTTCATCTCCGTACCACTCAATCGCGTCCACAGTGTCATCATATCGAGAGATAGGCCGAGGAGGCAGTTTCGACTTCGCACATGCTCGAACATGAGCAGGCGTCCGCCAGGGCGGAGTACGCGATGGTATTCGCGAAAGGCGCGGACCGGGTCCGGGACGGAACACATGGTACACGAGGTCACGAGCGTATCGAAGCTGTTGTCCGGAAATTTGAGGTTCTGGGCGTCGGCACGCAGAAGGACCATTCGACCGGAATATGCGCGTGCGCGTGGACGGGCCTTGCGAAGCATCTTCTCACTGATGTCGATGCCGACAATCGTCCGGCCCGCCGGAAAGTGCGGGATGTCCATTCCAGTGCCAACGCCGACGAACAGGATCCGACCACGCATGTCACGGAAAAGCGCTTTTTTCGAACTTCCGCGACGCAAATCCGAAGCCTCGCAGACGTCGTAAAACCTGGCGCGGAAATCCCAGACCGTACTCATCTCAGTTTGACGCCTTGGCGATATCGTTCCGCAACATGGCGATACACGATCGGCCATACCATTGAACGAACACGAACATCCCAACGGCGACGACCGTGCCGATGACGATGCCCATGGAACGCGTTGGCTCTTGACCGGACAGATGAATCCCGCAGACAACCATCGGACTCGCCATGGCAACAAACATGGAAGGGACCATGCACTCGATGGACCCAAGAACCGGTGAGGCCAGCACAGCCAGCAAAGTCTGCACGATCATGGCTGCGACCATGCCGAGCAGGCAGGTCGGAACGAAGGTCCATCCAAGCTGGTGGACCAGGTGTGCGACAACTGTGGTTGCTGCACCGACGCACACCAGGAACGCGAAGTCCCCCGCTTTGAACAATAGACGGCGCCCGCTGCTGGAACCATCGTTCGACTGCGGACGCCTGTCCCCGGATTGACGATCCGAGCGTGAAGCGCGGGCACCGGGTCGCCCCAAGACAGTGGCCATACGAAAACCTCCGTTCATCAGCCAGACCTGCATCGAGATGCACCCAACATGTTGAAGAAGTCTTGCTGTATTTTTTGTCAGACATTTTTTGTCAGACGTTGTGGCCGCATCGACCGACGACATCCGTCCCAGGATCGCGCCTGCGATTCGACCACAGGATCACCCGCGCGTTTGATGCAGTACCCGCTCAGTTTCTTCCACACAATTGCACTTTTTTATAAAAAATATTGATGATCGTTTATGAACATATATTGAGATCGAAATGGAACGGTCGGGGGTGCCAGCCAGGGGTGTCGGTCGGAGGGGTCGGCCAGGGGTGTCGGCCAGGGACCAAGTCTCGCAGCCACCGCCACCGCCCATGAAAACTCGCAAGGATGCGTTCCAGCGAACCTTCATGGATGCGGTGGGGCTGTGCATACACTGCTCGCAGCAGGTATCTATTGTCTGTACTGACTCTGCCTATTTGACCTCTGCCTTGTAGACCTTACGTCTTGTAGGCCTCACGTCCTGTCGACCTCTGCCTGATCGGCGGCGACACTTTTTTCAGCGGTGCTTGAATCTACAGGTTTATCCCGCGTTGTTTCGCCCTGAACTGAAACTCCTGGAAAGTGCAGAACAGTACAGGCACTACCAGCATGGTGATGATTTCGATGGCCATTCCGCCAAACGATGGGATTGCCATCGGGACCATGATGTCTGCTCCTCGTCCGTTCGATGTCAGAACCGGGAGCAGCGCGAGAATGGTTGTGGCGGTGGTCATCAGACAGGGGCGAATTCTGCGTTGTCCCGCTGTGAGGGTTGCGGCGCGAATCTCGGCGATGGTGTTCGGCGACTGCCTGGCGAACGAGTCTTTCAGATAAGTGGCCATGACGACGCCGTCATCTGACGCGATACCGAAGAGTGCGAGGAACCCGACCCAGATGGCGACACTGAGATTGATCGGATGGGCCTGGAACAACTCGCGCAGGCTTGTTCCGAACACATCCCAGTCAAGGAACCATGGCTGGGAATAGAACCAGATCATGATAAATCCGCCGGACCATGCGACCAGGATTCCGGAGAAGACCAGGCTGGTGGTCACGACGGACTTGAACTGAAGATAGAGAATCATGAAGATGATGAAGAGTGCAAGCGGCAGGACGATCATGAGCTTCTTTTCGGACCGCACCTGATTTTCATAAGTACCTGCGAAAGTGAAGCTGACGCCGGCGGGCATCTTGAGCTCACCCGTAGCGATTTTCTCTTTGAGGTAAGCATCAGCCTGTTCGACGACGTCAACTTCCGCATATCCATCCTTCATATCGAAGAGCACATACCCGATGAGAAACGTGTCCTCGCTCTTGATAACCTGTGGTCCGCGAACATATTCAATTTTCGCCAGCTGGATCAACGGAATCTGCGCACCACCCGGAGCCGGGACAAGGATTCTGTCCAGCGATTCGATGCTGTCACGCAATTCGCGTAGATAGCGTACACGCACCGGGAAGCGTTCTCGCCCTTCGACGGTGGTCGTGATGCGCCTTCCACCGATCGCAACCTCAATCACATCCTGCACCTGTCGAATTTTGATTCCGTAGCGGGCGATGGCTTCCCGGTCGATGTCAATCTCCAGGTATGGCTTGCCGATGATGCGGTCTGCAACCACTGCCTGGGGTTCGACAGAGGACACTTCCTTCAGAAACCGCTCAATATCCAGGCAGACCTTGTCGAGTACTTCGAGACTCGGTCCCTTGACCTTCACGCCCATGGGTGCGCGCATACCACTCTGCAGCATGACGATTCTGGCAGCGATCGGCTGGAGTTTCGGAGCAGATGTTGTTCCAGGAAGCTTCCCTGCCGCCACGATCAGATCCCATATGTCGTTGGGTCTGTTGACGCCTGCCCACGCCTCACGCCCCGGGTTGATCTCAGGATCAAGCGCTGGTCGCCACATCCGAAATGGCATCCCACCCGACTCTTCAATCAAGTTGCCCAGATCGTCGCGGGCGTATGTACCATGCACAAAATACGGTTCGCCGTCATTGGCTGGAACGGGCATGCCTTCCTGATCGCGAAACAGATCTATCTTGGTCTCATCGTATCGAAACGACATCCGGTGCCCATTATGGTCTGTCATGTATTGCGGATGATAATTGATGACCGTTTCGATCATGGACAAGGGTGCTGGATCGAGCGGGCTTTCGACCCGTCCCAGCTTGCCCACTGCGAGGGAGATCTCCGGTACCTGGTTGAATGAGATGTCCTGCTTTTTCAGGACATCCAGCACCTCGCCGATGGAGGCGTGGGGCATCGTCACGGGCATGTAGAGGTAGGAGCCTTCATCCAGCGGTGGCATGAACTCCTTGCCAAGACCCGGGAATTTTTCCGCAAGATATACGCCAGGTTCAGAATCATGGACGGCCGGGGGCATCCACGCGAATAAATCGTCAAACCCGCGCCAGACCATGCCACCGGCGGCAACGATCGCCAGGGGAAGCATCAGGAAAGTCGCTTTGTGGTCCAGCGCCCATCTCAACACATAGGGATACGCTGCCTGAAAAAGCTGAAATACGAACAGCAGGGCGCCGATGGTTCCACCCACGAGGATCGCGTTGCGCCAAAGACCCTTCTCCGGTCCGATCGGCAACCATGACTGGGTCAGCAGGAGCAACACAGCCAGAACCACCACCGAGTTGGCCAGCTGTGGGCCCAGCTTTCGGAGGAGTTTGGGCAGCCTGGGTTCGAAGGAGCCATACACTCCGATCAGCACAAGCATTCCGCCAGGCCACACCCATCCACGGCTGATGGCAAGCCAGATGCCAACGATCGCGAGGATCGGATAAAACAGCCAGGTCAGACTTCGGCGCCCCTCGCGTTGTCGTGTAAACAGAATGTGCGCGGCGGGCGGGATGATGGTGAGCGCCACAATCACCGAGGCGACCAGTGCGTAGGTTTTTGTAAAAGCGAGCGGTCGAAACAGCTTTCCTTCAGCCGCTTCCATCGTGAAGACAGGCAGAAAGCTGACGATGGTGGTGGAAACGGCAGTCAGAATCGCACTGCCGACCTCGCTGGACGCGGAATAGATGACCTCCAGCCGATTGGCATCCGGATCAGCTTCATCCAGGTTTTTTAGGATATTTTCACATACAATGATCCCCATATCAACAATCGTTCCGATCGCTATCGCAATTCCGGAAAGTGCCACGATATTGGCATCAACGCCGGTGGTACGCATCGCAATAAAACACATCAGAACCGCAAGCGGCAGCAGGCCTGAGATGAGGATCGAACTGCGCAGGTGACGCACCATGACGACGACCACGATGATGGTCACGAGGATCTGTTGAAGCAACGCGTCGCTCAGCGTACCCAGCGTCTCGTAAATCAGTCCGGAGCGGTCGTAGAAGGGCACGATTTTGACCTGGCTGACTGTTCCGTCAGCCAGTGTTTTCTGAGGCAGGCCGGGAGAAATCTCCTCGATCATCGCCTTGACGTTCTTGATCGCTGCCAGCGGGTTCTCGCCGTAACGAGCGACAACGACCCCACCGCAAGCCTCCGCGCCAGCCTTATCCAGGGCACCACGTCTCAGACCCGGTCCGAGCGTTACTTTTGCGACATTTCGCACATAGATGGGCACATTGTCGTTGACTTTAATGACCGCATCTTCGACGTCCGAGACTTCCTCCACAAAGCCCAGCCCGCGAATGATGTACTCAACGCTGTTGATCTCGATGGTTCGAGCGCCGACATCCACATTGGACATTTTGACGGCCATGAATACTTCTTCGAGTGATACGCCGTACGCGCGCATCGCGTCCGGGTCCACGTCGACCTGATATTCCTGGACATACCCGCCAATGGAAGCGACTTCAGAAACACCGCCAGCAGATAGCAGTGCATATCGGACGTACCAGTCCTGGATCGTCCGGAGCTCATCAAGCCCCCATCCGCCCGTCGGGTTGCCGTCCTTGTCCTGCCCTTCGAGCGTGTACCAGTAGACCTGCCCCAGCGCGGTGGCATCCGGTCCGAGCGCAGGTTGCACATCCTCCGGGAGCGTTCCGGCGGGCAGACTGCTCATCTTTTCCAGCACACGCGAGCGCGACCAGTAAAACTCGACCTCTTCGTCGAAGATGATGTAGATCAGCGAAAACCCGAACAGGGAGTAACTGCGGATGGTCTTGACGCCCGGGATTCCCAGTAGCGACACCGTCAGCGGGTAACCGATCTGATCCTCAACATCCTGCGGCGATCGACCCATCCACTCCGTAAAGACAATCTGCTGATTCTCGCCGATATCGGGGATGGCATCCACGGGCATCGGATCGCGGGGGATCCCGCCAAGGTCCCAGTCGAACGGGGCTGACATCAACCCCCATCCGATGGTAAAGAACATAAAGAGGACGACAACCAGCTTGTTCTCGATGCAAAACCGTATGATCTTGTCGATGAACGATGGTTGTGCTGGTGGACGCTCCAGCGGACTATTCTCCGTCATCGTTTGCACCTCCCGCAGTGCGTGGTGCGATGGTTTCCTTCATCACACCGCAGCGAAACATGGCTGATCCAAAATACGGGTTCTCAGTCTTTTCTTTCCGCTGCAGCCAGTCACCCCCGCGATCGCCAAATGCCATGGGGCAGTGAAACCGGTGAACCGACTCAGATGCAACTCCATAGCACTTCGCGGATACGATCATTGATTCGGAAAGCAACGCGAACGCCGAGCGGGCCCGTTGTATGTCGGAAGAACCGGCCAGGTCGTTGGCAGACTTCGCCAGGTCGCTCGCTTCTTTCATCCACGCCATATGTGCCTGACCCTCAAGCAGACCCATGTCCACGTCGTTCAGCGCAGCCGCAAGATCCTTCGCAGCATCCTGGGCTGGTTTGTGCAGGTCGTGGCTGAGGGCGTCCTGAATGGTCAGGTAGGCAGCCAGCACGGGTTTGAACTCGGCTGCAAATGCCGGTGGAATGTTCAATTTCAATCCGACAGGACTGTCGAGGTCATGTCGCGGGGATGGCATTTCATGGCTGGTGGCGACATCCTGCCCCAGCTCGTCATCGCCTGAAGGTTCAGGTTTCTCTTCGTCCGGATTCATCATGCTGGGCTTGGCCATGATTTGCACGGCGCTGTCGATTTTGAAGTTCCCATGGACGACGACACGCTCGCCTTCGGTCAGACCGTCGAACACGATATATTGATTTCCAACCCTCGGGCCGAGGAGAATTTCACGCCCTTCATAGGTTCCAGGTTCGCCAGGAACTTCGATATACACCAGCGCCCGCTTTCCGGTAATCAATGGACCGGATGCCGGGATGACCAGTGGCATTTCGGTAGATCCGGCTTCAACTGATACATATCCGAGCGATTCGGTGCGAACCAGCGGCATGCCACACCGGTCGCAGTCATCAGCCTGATCCTTGACGATCTCTGGGTGCATCGGACACATCCACTTGCCAGCCAGTTCCGCATCCACAACACGCCCGCCGGCGGCGACCTCCGAATGCGCCACAGCACGCACGAACATCTCAGGTTTCAGCCGACCGTCCGGATTCTCAACGTTGACACGGACCTTCACTGTTCTGGTTTTGGCATCCAGCACTGGCGAGATAAACGCAACTGTCCCAACAAAGATGTCTCCCGGATATGCCTCTGCTTCGAACTCCACTTTCTGACCATAGCGCAGCCAGGCGAGATCTGACTCATAAGCATCGAGTTTGACCCACAGATGCGAGAGGTCCGCGATCGTGTAGATACGCGTACCTGTCTCAACGTAGGCTCCTTCGAGCAGGTTCTTGTAGATGACGATTCCACCCATCGGTGCATAGATCGTCATGTAGTCAGAGGTCGTCCCTCGCTCTTCGATCTCAGCAATCTGTTCATCCGTCATACCCCACAGGCGGAACTTGTCGCGGATGTCCTCAACCCACTCCGTAGCCCTCTCGTCGAGGATGGAACCACCACCCGCCTGGGCGGCTTTTGCTCTACGCAACGCTTCAAGCAGCTCGGTCTGAGCAGTCGACAGCTCAGGGCTGTACAGGTAGACCATGTGGTCACCCTTTTGAACAGGAACCCCCGTATAGTCCACATACAACCGTTCGAGGCGACCCGGTACCCACGCCGTGATGTACCCAAGGCGGGTTTCGTCATAGTCGATCTTTCCGACCATACGAATCTCCGCTGTCACGGTCTTTCGCGAGACAGGGATCGTCTCTATTTCCGCAAGTTTTTGCGCCATTTTCGACAATGTGAGTGTGCGCGGACCACCTTCATCACCGCCCGAGTCGTCGACTTCCACCATCTCCATTCCACATATGGGGCAGTCTCCGGGCATGGGCATCGGCGGTACACAGAACATCGAGCAGGCGTACTTCGGCGCACTCTTTTTCTGTGCCTTCCTGGGTTTTGACGCACCCTCAGCCAGAATCAGATCCATCCCGCACAACGGGCATTTCCCCGGTTTGGGAAGCTTGATCTGCGGATGCATCGAGCAGGTCCAGATCTCCTCAACCGCGTCGTCAGTGGATGTATCCACGGTACTCGTGCTTGAAGAAGTCGGCGCGCTGCTGACCAGCCCCTTGAACGTATAACCGAGTACAAACACCACAACCACAATCAGCAGCGTCGGTGTGTGAGAGAGGATCTTCAGGACTTTATTGTCGGCGGGTTTCATGGTTAGTTTGTTCCTTCGTCAGGCTGCTTGGATTTGACAGCCGCATCTGTGGCGCGAGGCAATTCACGACCGACAACCATTTCGAGTTCGGATAACCGCTGAGCACGATTGGCCAGCGACCGTTCAAATGAGAGTTCGAATTCCAGGAGAGTTCGCTCCGCATCCACAAGATCAAGAAAACTTGTGGTACCAGCACGAAAGGCGGTCTCGGTCGAGCGGATCGATTCCTTGGCCTTAGGGATCAGCACATCGCGATACAGCGTGATTTTTCGCTCGGCGTCACGGTATTCATACAGTATCCGCTGGACGCCGGACGTGAGCGAATTCTCTTGCTGAGTGCGTGACCGCAAGGCCGCGAGATAACGCGCCCGTGATTCACGTTCGCCGGCTGCATACTTGCTGTACCGGATGGGGATGTTCAACGACATCGACGCCACCCACACGTCCTGCCCACTGTCGCTGGGACGGTTGCCTCGACGGAGACTCTGCCCGATCGAGTAGGCATCGACCAGGTCGCCCATACCACCAGCGACCCGGGAGGCGCTGCGGAGAGACCCCGGGTTGGAAAAACCCCGAGGATTCGAACGAACCGAAGAACCAACGTCAGTATAATCTACGCCGAACGTAAAATCAGGAAAGTAATCCTTCTTCGCAAGCGCAACGGCATGACGCGCACGCTCAATCTCGTGATCCAGGGACTTGAGTACCGGGCTGTTCTGCACCAGCCAGTGCATGACCTCTTCATCCGTAAAAAGAGGGCGATCATCAGGTATCGAAGTCGGCATCACCAGCGTCTCATTCGTGGGGCGGTTGAGGACAGCATTCAGCCGCGCAAGCACAGGTACAAGCAGGTCGCGGAGTGAATTCAGTTGGTCCTCCAGCTTGCCAAGCTCAACCTGGGCGCGAATCACGTCCGGGTGACCCACAGAGGCGGTCTTGTATCGAGCACGGGCGACGCTCTCAAAATACTCTAGCAACTCAAAGTTCTCTTGGATGACGTCAATGGCCTGGCCAAGGTAGTAATACTCGTAGTAAGCGTCCTTCACTTCGAAAAAGAGTTTCAGCTTCTCATTCTCGTAACGCTGTTGCGCAGCAAGGGCAGCCTCAGCCGCAACATCACCGCGCAACGCAAGTTTACCGAACCAGGGAAACATCTGTGACAGCCCAAGCGACTGCTTCTGCGGTCCAACACGCGTCTCCACCTCGCGAATAAAGTATCGATAGCTGAAACGCGGATCTGGCAGGCTCTCTGCTTGTGGCACGCGTTCCATCGCTGCCTTCCAGAGATTGAACGCTGCTTCCAGACCAGGATTGTTCAACGCAGCGTACGCCAGATAATCCTCAAGACCAGACGAATCGTCCAGCGTGGGAAGCGATATATCCTCTTCCAGCTGATACTTCCGAGCGGCTGGCAATGGAGCGCGAACCGCGTCCCACCGACTCGCCTTCATCTGTTTCTCCTGCAACCGCATCGCATCGCCCACGGAGGGTGGACGTTCGGATGGAACGCACCCAGCCATCGACCAGATCAACACTGGCATCATCCATAGGAACAACGCGACACAACATTCCTTTCGCAGAAGGTGCGGTCTCGCAAAGACTCTACTCGGCATGTCGGTTGCTCCCGGAATCGCGCTTCAAAGAAAATGGACCTTCGCACTGCCAACGATAGCAGCTTGAGGATGCTGGCATTATTTGACGCATAGGTCAACACCCAGGCACTTGTCTCTCTCGCAGCGAATCGCCAGGTAGTTATACATAACGGACGAACACCTCAATGTACTTATGTGAATAAGATAACGATCGACAATCACATGAATAAATTCGCAAACAGGACTCAGGACGTCACAAATAGGACTCAGAACTTCGCAAATAGTACTCAGAACGAAGACACATCCGGCACGAGAGGAGTCCAGCCAGTCGGGAGCATTCCCGCATGGTTGGTAGATCTCCCGCACTGACGCTGTTCAGCCGAAAGCGGTCATCGTAGATGTATGGCGGTTTCACGTTCAGGCATAGCGGACGAACAGGTAACTCCACGGGTGAATCCGGCGATGAGACGCTTCACCCGGATCGAGCATGCTAAAGTGTAGTGCTTCACTCAGAAAGACGTTCATCCAAGCCGTACCCGTAAGGGAGCGGATTCCGGAAGAACCGCCCCCATACGGCTATAGCTCGGAAACAAAAAGGTATGAGTTCAATCGCACGACACTAACACTAGTGGTCGTGGTCGCCATGTCCACCAGAACCGTGGCCATGACCACCGTGTCCACTACCACTGTCCGCTTTCTTTACCTCGGCCCAGTTGATTAGAATCCCCTGAGAAACCAGATTCTTGTTGTACTTGGCTGGTTTCTCACGAAGTGGCTTGTCGCATCCCGCGCAGCAATAGTAAATCGTCTCACCCGTCGAGAGCTTCGAAGATACCATCGGGTCAATGTCCCCACCCATGACCGGGCACTTGGTCTGGAATGAGTAGCTGTTCGCCAGTCCGGAAGCGTACTTCGCAGGATCACGCTGATATTTACCTATGCAACCCTTACAGCAGACATAGATCTTCTGACCATTGCTTTCCACAAACAGCTTCTTATCCACGGGCTTGTGCGTTACGGGGCAGGATACCTGCACCTTGGCCCGATGCGCAAGTGCCTTACGCTGTGCAGCGACCTTGGTCGCGAATTTCTCGGGGTTCTTCTGATACTTCGGGATGCACCCTTCACAGCAGAAATAGACAGGGCCATCATCCGTAGGAATGCTCATCGCAAGGTTGACGGGCTCATCCATGATCGGGCAATTCGGCAATTTCGACTCTTCAGTGTGGGCACCATGGTCATGATCGCCATGTCCACTCTGTGCAAACACTGGCTGAACGGCCGTTCCAATCAGCAGCGCCGACCCGTATACGATTCCAAGAATCAAACGATTCATTCTACATTCTCCATGTTCAACATCGCCATCCACCGCCCTTGACTCACCATAGAGCCAGGTAAGGCAGGAATGGCCGGTTTTAACATTGGATGCACCAGTACCGAGGTTCCTTCCCGACTCAGTGAAAAAATATCGAAATTGGATACAAACACGTCGAAAAACGCGGTTTTCCAGTTTCAACGCCCATCAGTCGCTCGTTACAACGCACGAGTCGCACTCGCTACAACGCACGAGTCGCAAGGGATGGCGTCTGACCGGATTGCTTGGCATCCAGGATCGTGGCCGATACGATCAACTGGGGTCGGGACGACCCGTAATACGGACTTGGACAGGTATATATGACGAGCGCATCAGAACAAGACATGGTCGAGGGGTGTCGTCGAGGGAACAGAAAAGCCCAGCGGGACTTGTTTGAGCTGACCTCGGAGCGCATTTTTCGCCTGTTGCACCGCATGACCGGTAGCAGGGATGATGCATATGATTTGTCACAAGTGACGTATCTGAAAGGGTTTACGCAAATTGAGAAGTTTGATGGTCGTTCCTCGGTCGCCACCTGGTTGTACAGGATCGCCGTGAACGAAGCCCTGCAGTTCCTCCGCCGAGCCGGGACAATTCGGCTGAACATGGATCGCTGCGCAAAAGAGGTGGACGAAGGGGATCGATCACACGATGCGATCATCGTGCAACTTGACGTTCAGGCTGCGTTGGAGGGTGTGGAACCTGCGGATCGGGCGATCCTGCTTCTGAGGTATCAGGACGGACTTGATTATCGGACCATTGCAGAGGTCGTCGAATGTCCCGAGGGGACCGTTGCGTCACGTTTAAGCAGGGCCCGTGATCGCCTGCGAGAAATATTACAAAAAAGTTACGACATCCGGGAAGAAAGTGATGCGGGTGTGCATCCAAAGAAGTAGTCCCTGGGTTCCAGATCAAAGCCGTCGTCGATGCGTGAGTCTTGGGAGCTGTAGCCCGGTCTGGGGCTTATTGCCCACTCTGGCGAAGAGTACCACTTGCCCAGTGTAGCGAAGAGTACCATGTGCTGCGAAGATTATAAATTACAGCTTGAATATTTGCTCGACGAGGCGCTTTCGTCAGACGCTCACGAGAAGTTATCGGACCATCTGAAGACGTGTCCTGCGTGTACAGCGGAATTGGATTATCTCCGGGAGCTGACATCGAGGATCCCCGATTCCAGCGAGGTACGTGTTCCCCCAGGTCTCTGGGATGCGATCGAGCGTCGACTCGACTCTGGAACCGATGATCAAGCTGGACAGGATAGTCGGACAGCAGGGCAAGTTGGTCAGGATGGTGGGCAGACGGCGCATCCGGTCACCGGGTATCGCTTTCTCAGTCCGACGCGATGGGCCTGGGCTGCTTCACTCGTGTTTGTGGCTGGGCTTGGCTTGTTTTCGCTGAATTTTATCGACAGTCCTGCCAAGGCATCCACCATCAATTTTGCAGTCCTGCTTGATGCGTTGCCCCTCGACGCACAGAAGGCGTTTGACAAGTTTCTCGACCTGTACGATGCACGCCCTGGTTCTTCGTTTGAAGCCAAGGAATTTGCAGCGTCACTGGATTTTGAGACCCCGCCAACGTTGCCGGGTGGTTTTCAGCTGGAGAGCATTTATCTGCTGACATTTGGAGATCGTCCTGGTGTCGCTGCCTCGTACAAACGCGGTGACGAATTTCTCGCAGCCATTTTTCACACACCGGTCGGTGTGGAGGATTTTGGGACGCACAAGGACTATCCGTGTGCGATCGGGAAACACCATGGACATAAAGTCGAAGTGGGTGCATGGAAGATGGTTCATCTGACCGATCCAGCCACCTGCCACTGTGTTCTGAGTCAGCTCGATGAGGAGACAGAGCTGCCAGCAGTGATGTCGGCGGTGGCACCCAGGATTCAGACCCGCCCGCACGATCACGGCACATAGTTAAACTGCACCATCCTCATGCCTCAACCCTTATGCCTCAACCCTCGTACCTCAACCCTCATGCCCCAACCCTCGCACCCCAACCTTTATGCCCCATTCGATATCCGGTTTATATGCAGGGCGATGCGTTTGCAGGTTGATGCTTGTGCGGGGCTGCGCTCGAAGTGTGCATTCGTACCATCTCTATCAGTTTCTTTCGGTCGATGGGCTTGGAGGCATAGTCATCGCACCCGCAGTTGATGCACTTTTCACGGTCTGAGGCCATTGCATGTGCTGTGAGGGCGATGATCGGTCCTTCGTAGTGCTTGTTGCGCAGTTCCATCGCGGCGGTGTATCCATCGAGCACCGGCATCTGCATGTCCATGAGGATGATGTCGAATGGGTTGCCCGCGCCCGATGCTTCCATCGCCAGATCGAAGGCTATTCGCCCGTTTTCAGCGACGGTCACCTCCGCGCCAGCCTTGGTGAGCATGAAGGAAATCAGTCGCTGATTATCGGGTGAGTCTTCGGCCAGCAGGATGCGACAATTCAGTGGTTTATCGGTATCCGACGATTCGGATGGTTTTTCCGATTCCTGAGCCGGTGGGGCATACGATGGGTTGATCATTCTGATGCCTACGACTGATCCTGTGGCGATGGTGATCCGGAATCTGGTGCCGCTTCCCGGTTCAGTGTCGACGATTGTGATGTCTCCTCCGAGCATTTGAGCGATTTGCTTACTGATCGCAAGGCCCAGACCCGTTCCACCGAACCTACGCGTCATTGTCGAGTCCGCCTGGGAGAACGCCTGGAACAGGTTGCTGGTCTGTTCCGCGGTCATACCGACGCCCGTATCAAGGATGTCGAACTGTAAGCACGGTTCAATGGATTTTCTATTCCGGCAGTCCTCGGTGGCTGGTACAAATCGAACAATGAGTCGGACACCGCCTTCGCTGGTGAACTTGATGGCGTTTCCCATGATGTTGATTAGAATCTGTTTGAATCGGGTCGGGTCGGTTTGAATCGTCGCGGGGATGGAACCGATATACTCGACATTCAACGCCAGGCCTTTCATTTTGCTGCGACCCTGCATGAGTGAGATGACTTCCTCGATGACCCTATGTGGAGAGCAGGTGATGTGCTCCACTTCCATTTTGCCCGCTTCTACTTTTGACATATCGAGGATGTCGTTGATGATGCTGAGCAGATACTCGCCGTTTTTGTGGATGGTAGCGATGGCATCGGCGGCTTCTGAGTTCGTCAGGCCGCCGTCGCGCAGATTCTCTGAAAAACCGAGTATGGCTGTCATGGGTGTGCGAATCTCATGGCTCATGTTTGCCAGGAACTGACTTTTCGCCTTGGTTGCAAGTGTCGCCTTCACGCGGGCCACTTCCAGTTCTTCGTTGATCGTGTTCAGCTCGGCGTTGATCGCCTCGGCGTCTTCTTTTTGCAACTCGAGTTCGTAATTGGTGGACTGAAGGATCTCCTTCGCATCCTCAAGCTCTGTCATCAGTTCTGCGGAATGTACGATGGCGTCGGCCTGAGCGCGTGATAGTGTGTCCGCTTTATGCTTCGCATCTTCCGCGTTTCGGGCGAGTTCTGAGTTTGTACGATATGTACTGATGTAGGCCACGATGAGACCGGCGAGAGGTACGCTATAGCTCACGATTTTGATCACATGGGCCACGTTGAAATATGCGTCATGGAGCGATGCCGATCCGAACGCCATGTACAACTGCGTTGCAATGTTCGGAATTGTGGCGAGGATCAACGTGTATCCGAAAATAGATCCTGATCGCATCGTGTAGCATACAGACAAGACGAGGCCTGCTATCGCAAAGGGAATGATTGGGAACAGGTCGAACGGACGGGCAACGATCGATCCTGAAAATATCGTCTGTGGAAATGTTTCCGACTGGGTACACATTGATGCGATGAGATACGCACCAAATATGAAGGCAGCGCTCGTGGCGCCGATCATCATGCCCGGACGCTTTATATTGCGGCGTGTCAGTATGAGGACAATGCTCAGCCCGAGGACCAGGATGCACGCATGGATCAGGCGGCTTAATGCCCAGGTAAACGGTAGCAGTTTCTCGAAGCTGGCTGTGGTCTGGATCAACCTGTCTGCCGTCAACGTATGAAACGCGTCCATGGAGCCCGCAAAGAAGAGGGCTATTCCGATGATGGGGACGGTTGGTTCGCGTTCTGAGCGATAATGAACGAAAGCCAAAAAGGCGACGAACGCAGCGATACACACGGAAGTCCACTCGAGAATGGTATGCGTGAAGCTGCCCCGCAGCACGGCGTGCGCGGTGTCGGTCAGGGTCTCTCCAGATAACTGGTTGACGATCTGAGTATCCGGCGTGGAAGAGAAATCCACACCAAGCTTCGCTAAAAACAGCGGTGCAGCACACAGGAAGCACAGAAAAACAGCCCATCGCCACATGGAACCGATGGTGTAGTTCCCGGATGAAGTGGTTGTGACCCGTTGTGGGTGAAGGTTTTTCATCGCATCGATTCTCAAAAAGTCACAGTCGGAACGTGCTGTGTTCCTGCGGTAGTGGTGAACACCGCTGACAGGTCACCCTCTCTCAGCTCACCCTTTTCGTTGCATACATCCTGCTGTGTGTGGGCGTTGTCCTCGCTTGTCGCAGACAATACCGGGCGTTCGCCGTGTCCCATGGTGCATCTCCGAGATGCGATCTCACGCCTGTTTCCGAATCTTCACGACAATCGTGTCCGCTTTGACCACGCAACTGAGCAGTGTATGTCCTGTCTTGTTGCACCACGCCTTTACATCCGGCGTGAATGCCGGATCGTCCACAGTGACGGTGCATTCATCGTTGACAGCCAGGGTCTTCATGATCTTGTTGAGTTTGACGATTGGCATTGGGCATTTCAGGCCAATCAGATCGTACATTGTGTCTTCAGCCATTTCGAGATCCGATTCAGATGAACAAGGTTGTTCCGGATTTTGAAGCACTTTCCACGAAGCTGGCGACGCCGCAGAATGTCATGTCGGTGTAGTCGATCAACTCTTCTTTCCTGATGCCCATCAGCGACATGGACATCTCGCAGACACGAATCTCCACATCGGTTTCCTTCGCGATCTCGATCAGGGACGGCAGATCAGGCGTACCCTTCTTTTTCATTTCGCGGACCATCATGCGCCGTCCAACGCCAGCCATGTTCATCCTGGTCAGTTTTCGTTTGTGCAGACCACCCGGCAGCATCCAGCCAAACATCCGCTCAACCATAGACTTGCCAGAAACCTGGGGACCGTCTTTCTTGATCGCGGCAGTCCCCCAGAATGTGAAAAACATGGACACACGCATCCCGCAGGCGGCCGCACCGGTGGCGATGATGAAGGCGGCCAGCAGCTTGTCGAGCTCACCGCTGAAAACGACCATGCTGAGCGCGTTGGAATCCGGACTATCGGACTGTTGCTTCTCCAGTCTTTCAAGACGCGCGACAATGTCCTGCATGGGGAGTACCATGTTGTTCGTCGTTGCGTCGTTCATGCTTGTTGCCAGGTTGTTCATGTGTGTTGCCAATCAGAAGCTGAATCCATGTCCAAAGTCGGTGTCTCCATGTCCAAAAATGTACCCCACATCGTTACGATTCAGTCATATCAGTCATACAATTACGACTCAGGCATGCAGTATCGTCCCAAGCCTGTTAGGCAATCGGTCATTGCTTTACGCACATCAAGCAACTTGGTCGGAGTCAGCCGGGGATATGCCATCGCGGGAATTATTGGACGCATGTGAGAGGGAAATGCTGGTTCTCGTGGTGCATCAGGCGCGGCGAAGTCGGTTCAGAGATGAGATGTCCAGTCCGTACTCGTCTCGCCGTATCTCCACTGCCGATGCTCCATCGTCGATGTCGAAGCATGAAGAACCCCTTCCCTGAACGCCCTGTTCATACTTGCAAGCAGGCTCCCCCCAGATCCATGAGCGTTCAGACAAAGCTGAGTATTCGTCTCAGAGAAGTGGTCAAAAACGCATCCATGGAATAATCTGCTGGTCCGGTAGTCGAATCGTCGGAAAACGCTATAACACAGGCATCGCGAAACCCGGCGGCGTATTCGGGCGATCGCATCCAGAAAACCACAACCACACGGCGCACCACCATGAATCACGACACCACCCATACCAATAACAACCACTACGACACCATCGTCATCGGCGCAGGCCCCAACGGACTCACAGCAGCAGCCCTCCTCGCAAAATCAGGACGCAAAACCCTGCTCCTCGAACGTCGCCCCATCCTCGGCGGACTCGCAGCCAGTGAGGAATTCCACCCAGGATTCACCGCACCAGGACCCCTCCACGACGCAACAACCATTACCCCCGAAATCGTCAAAGACCTCAACCTCACCGCCCACGGTTTACGCCTCACCGACACCCCACCCCCGACATTCATCCCTCAGACCGAAGGCCCGGGCTTGCTCCTCCACCGCGACCCCAAAAAATCCGCCGCCGAGCTAACCCAATTCGCACCCTCAGAAGCAGAAGCCTACGCAAACTATCGGGCGTTCCTCACCAGAATAACCCCCATTATCCAGACCTTCCTCGCAGAACCACCCCCCAAAATCAACCCCGAAGGTCTCGCCGAAATCTGGCCACTCCTCACCAAGGGCATAGCGGTCCGCCGCCTCGGCACCAGAACAATGAGCGAGCTGCTCCGCCTCCCGCCCATGTGCGTCGCCGACTGGCTCAACGAGTGGTTCAAAGACGAACGTCTGAAGTGCATCCTCGCAATCCCAGCGCTCCTCGGATCCTTCGCAGCCCCATGGACTCCAGGAACCTGCGCCCTCCTCCTCAGACACGAAGCCATGCAAGGTTCTTACGCCCCGGATGGACCATTGGCCCTCATAGCAGCCTTGGCATCAGCCGCCGAAAAATACGGCGTCACCATCAAAACCAGTGCGGAAGTTGCGAATATCAACGTGGAAAATGACACAGCCACAGGCGTGACATTATCAGACGGCGAAACGATAGGCGCCGACCGCATCCTCGCGACCTGCGACCCCAAAACCACCTTCCTCAACATCATCCTCCCCGATCGCCTCTCAAACGCCCTCGACCGCGGCATCCGTGCATACCGCTCATCCGGCGTGGTTGCCAAGGTCAATCTCGCCATCAAGGGACGCCTCACCTTCGCATCCCGCCCCGACCTCGTCGTAGAGCACGCCGTGATCGCCGAATCCATCGATCAGATGGAACGTGCCTTCGACGCCGCAAAATACCGCCGATGTTCCGATAACCCGATCCTCGACATCCGCGTCTCATCTCCCGACGATCGCACCGCCGCCCCAACCGGTTGCAGTGTCGTATCAATCCTGGTCCAATACGCCCCCCGCGATCTGGATGCTGGCTGGACGAGTGACAGCAGCGCGGCACTCGGCGACAACGTGGTCTCACGCCTCGCCACCTGCGCTCCCGACATCGAATCACAAATACAGGCCCGCGAAGTACTGACGCCAGCCGACATAGAATCACGCCACCATTGCACCGGTGGCCACATCCACCACGGCGAACACGCCCTCGATCAGCTCATCGTCCGCCCAACCCCTCAGGCAGCACGCTACGCCACCCCCATCGCCAATCTATTCCTCGGCAGCAGCGGAACGCACCCCGGCGGCGGTATAACCTGCCTCCCCGGCAAGCTGGCCGTCAACCAGATCATGACCGAAGAACGCCGTTAATACGCGACTGCATCGTACTTGCTTTTATGTGTCGATTGCATTCCATTGATGAGGATGGCTAATTCACTTCTCTGGGAAGTGCTTCACGGAGTCGGAAGTGCATCACGGAGTCGGGAGTGCTTCACGAAGTCGATCGTCGTCGACCACAGCCAGCGCCTTCTCCTGAATCTCTCTGGCAGACGCGCTCTCACCGATCAAAGCCGCCACACCGATCAGGCGTACCACCCTCTCAACAAAAGAATCTTCATTGACAGATTTGAACACTTCATCGTCAAATGGTTCTCTCCCATAATTTGCTGCGTGCATATCATGCATTGCCTTTATTTTCATAAACTCCTGGACAGGGTCGCCCAGATACTTCTTCGCAATGTCAACTGTCCTGGTTTTGATGACAACATCCTTGGCATACTTCCAGCACTGGACTGCCAGATCCTCCTGTTCGCGGTCCAATATACGAAAGAGATCGATCGTCTTACTGTCCTCTTCAAGCGTCCTGTTGAATGCCATGGTATCATGAAACAGGCTTGGATTGCCTTTCCCATCCTTCAGCAGTTGAGTATTGTGGTCTCTGAGGTTCTCCATGGCTGCGATGGCGGGTGGATATAGCTCGCCGAGTTCCTTCCAGTCCGACAGTGCATATGAGAGTCGAACGCCGTACGCGCTCGGTTCATGTTCCAGCACATGTTCATGGTACCAGAGAACGCGTTCGAGTGCTTCTTCATACCCTCCATCACGGACCATCTCTTTCGTCACGATTGAATATTTGTGCATGGGTGAGTAGTTGATGTTGTTGGCTACGCTGACTGGAGCGGGTTCAGAACGCCATATCATCAAGACAGACATCGCAGACAGAATGGCAACCAATGCGGTGAACAGTTTCATACCCATACTCCCTTTGTACTATGAAAATCAGACAGTCTGAACACGTCGGAAACGATGAAACAGACGGCCTGCAATATAATGGTGCAATACCCCACCATCAGACGGTCTCAGCGCAACAATGTCAAGCATCTATGCAGCACAGCAATGCAGCACAGCTATGTAGCACAGCCGCCCCCGGCTGTGTCGCCGTGTCATAGTGCGACCTCGGCTGCGTAATCAATATAGCACTGTGTCGCCCTGTTGCGTTGGCTAACCCGAATCCCCCACATCCCCGTCATACACAATCCGACAGTCCGGCAACGCTTCCAGAAATTTCCGACCATAAGATTTCCGATGCACACGGGAATCCAGCACAACCACGCGACCCGTATCCGTCGTCGAGCGAATCAACCGCCCGAACCCCTGCTTGAATTTCAGCACAGCCTCAGGAATCTGATACTCCCGGAACGGAACCCCGCCAGCCTCCTTGATCGCCTCAACCCGCGCCTCCACATCTGGACGATTCGGCGCAGCAAAGGGCAGCTTCACAATAATCACCTGCGACAACGCCGACCCAGCAACGTCGATCCCCTCCCAGAAGCTGTCCGTCCCGAATATCACCGTATCATCGCGCGATCGAAATTCCTGAATCATCGCAGACCGGGACAGCGACTGCCCCTGCGACAAAATCCGCATCCCCATATCCGAAAACGCCCCGCACACACGCTCTTCACACCGACGCATCATGTCATAGCTCGTGAACAAAACCAGCGTCCGACCACCCTCCTCACCGGCATACCGCGTGATCGCATCAGCCGCAGCGGGCACAAATTCCGGGCTTGACGGGTCCGGCATCGAGGACGCCACCACGAGCAACATCTGCCGATCAAACTCAAACGGTGACCCCAGACACAGCTCGCTGCCCGTCTCCAATCCCAGCCGACCCCGAACATACGAAAATCCACCCGTGACAGACCGCAGTCGATCACGTTCAGATTCCACATCCGAAGCATCAGCCTCCGAAGTGCCACGATGAGACACTTTAGTAGCAAGCGTGGCAGACGTCAGGATCACCGACCCCACACGATCGAAAAGCGTCTCCTTCAGTTGCTCACTCACATCAATCGGTTTCGCACAAAGCGCCACACGCCGCGCTCGGCCACGAGCGGCTGGTTGCGTCTTCTGATCCCTCGAAAAAAGCGGACCAATCTCCCCCGCAGACGCCCTCGAAATCTCCGTCCAATACACCCACCCCGGTTTCAGCTCCTCCAGAAACGCATCGGCTTCGGTCGCGACCTGCATCGCCCGACCAGCATAGGCAGCCAGCTCAAATCGCTCATTCTCACGCTCAGTATCCATCGCACTGCGGATCCCCTTGACCGCGCCAGCCAACTCCTTCAACACCGGAGACAGACCATTCTCGACCCCGATCGGCTTTACGAATCGACCGTTCGAACGCCCACGATTCGATTGCCACTGCTCAATTTCCCGAAAAAACGAATCCGCAGCCAACCGCGCAGCATCGACACATCGCATCGCAGACAGCCGGGCAGACTCAGCCGAAGGAGACCACGAGCGACCACCCTTCGATTCCGCATCCGCCAAGCCCTCCGCCTCGGTCAGCCAGTCGATACTCCCCCTGGGATTCCGCACAGCGGGCTTGTCACCATCGCTCTTGCGACCACCACGCTTCTCACCACCACGCTTCTGACTACCACGCCCGAGTCCGACCAGAAACCCCCGGTTCCCACTCTGCGAACACATCGAATTCAGCAGATACGCCACCCGCGAATTCGATAGCTCAACCCCAAAATGATCCGCAGCCACCGACTCAACAGAATGCGCCTCATCCAGAACAGCAGCCTCATAGTCACCCAGCAGCGAAACCCCCATCTGCCGCAGCGCAAGGTCAGCAAAAAAGAGTGCATGATTCACGATCAGGATGCGCGCCTTCTCCGCTCGACGCCTCGCCCGCTGATAGAAGCATTTCGCGTAATACGGGCATCGCCGGTGCATGCAGTTGTCCTGCTCGCTCCTGACCTTATCCCACACGTCGCGTGGCGGATTGTAACTCAGATCAGCAAGCGATCCGTCAGGACTCTCAAAAGCCCAGTCTTCGATTTCATGGAGTGCTTCAATTTGCGATCGATCATGAAACTGCTCCCGCTGACGCTTGCTGGCGATCTCCAACCTTCGCAGGCCAAGATAGTTCGACCGCCCCTTCACCAGTTCAACCGAGACTTCATACGGCAGAACCGATTGAAGAAACGGAATATCCTTCGATATAAGCTGCTCCTGCAGCGCGATCGTCTTCGTACTCACAACCACCCGCGTCTGCGTTTTCACAGCGTGCTCGATGGCAGGCAGCAGGTACGCAAACGACTTCCCCACACCAGTACCAGCCTCAACGATGAGATGCTCACGCGATTCAAGGGAAGCCGTAACCGCATCCGCCATTGCGATCTGCTGCGGACGCGATTCATACGTCCGTAAATGCTTCGCAACCAACCCCCCAGGTCCCAATAATTCTTCGCCTGTCATGATGACATGCTATCCGCGAACACACATGCGCACCAACACGCGCGAAGCAGGAACGCAGGAGACTATGATCTTCGCCTCACACGCTAAGCCCATCCCAACGCAAGCTGGCGGACCCACCATATGAAGCTGGAATCCCACAAAACCGCTGGCCTTTCGCCAAAAACCACCATGCCGGACGTGGCCAAACAAACACCAAAAAAATATGCTTTTTTAGTGGATTTTCAGAGGCCAATGTTGTACACTGTATATATGGACCATGGGCCCATTAACAGGCCTAGGGAAGCAGCAGCATCACAGGGTTGGGAATCTGCATCGCAGCATGGGGGAGCAGCAGGAATGAGCATGTGTCGAGTGCAATGAGCATGGGGCGAGGCTTCAGCGATGAAGGGGGATTTCAGCTTAAGGAGCGGATGGCTGCGAATCTGACACGGGCTGACACATA
>JAJRYY010000037.1 GCA_024275565.1 Planctomycetota bacterium | reverse complement strand
TGAACGCTTGCGGCGTCGGTTGAATCCACGCAAGAACCCGAAATACCATCTGAGCAAGCGGTGGATAAATGGCTGGATAATCGGGATGGTTGATATGCTCCCAGTTCGCATCACGCAGCAATATCAACCGCGCATCATCGGGCGCGATCGTATAAGGATTGAATCCCGCCCCCTGGATCCGCCCCTCCCACACATACCGATACACATCGTCACTGGGCTCGAACCAGGCAAGCATCGCACGCAGCAGGATGAACCCGCCCAGCAAAAACCATTTCCGCAGATCCCAGGATTGCGACGCATCCCCCCTCAAAGCACACCAGACCAGCAGCCCATACCCGAGATAACCCACAAGGTACGCACCCTGAAACATCCGAACATCGGACGCAACATCCCCCTTACGCGCGATCACCGCCATCGAACCAAAAAGCAGAACCCATCCGACCACACATGGGAATCGATGTGCGATGGATAGAGCAGGGTCTGGTGGGTGTGTAGATTTGGGCAACTGGCGGCTCACTGAGCGTACCCGTCAGGTCAACTGCCGGCTCCGGCTCCGGTTGCGATCGGCGCCCCGCTCGAAACCGGCGAACCACCAGGTGCTGATGCACCATTGGACGAAGCCGTACCATTTCCATTGAGCGCTTGTGGACCGTGTTCTGCAGATGCACCGACAGCCGTCGCCACGACCAGATCATCCCTGGTCGCATCCTGTGTCGGCGAAGCTTTCTGAGCACCTCGCCATGGCATCGACATCCAGCCAACTGTCAAAAAGCCAATCCCATACATCAGCAGAAATACACTCACATGCCACCGGGGCGTCTGCATATAATACACAAAACTCAGCAGCGAATAGCACCCCAGCACCAGCTCAATCATCCATAAACTGTCCTGAACCGGTTTGTAACTGCTCCGCCGGACAGCCGTCTTCACACTCCCCGATTTCGGCGTCCGCACAAACTCCCCACCCCGCGCAAACAACCCGCGCACCACCGCAAACGAATTGTTCACACACACGCCACACCCCAGCGTCATCATCTGTGGGATCAACTTCACACCTGAAAAACCGCCGCCAAGCACCCAACGCGCATAACCATAGGTCATGGCTGGTGCGATGGCTGATAGAATAATCACACCCCACAAAATCCAGAACCAGTCACTGAATTGCTGACCCTCCATGCAGATTATCAGCATCGGTCGGGCGACCAGCGCCAGGAGCAGCATCCAAAGTGACACTGTATAATGTGTCAAATGAAGCGTAGCTTCAACCTTCTGCCCCAGCGACAAAGTCGACCGCCAGATCCGAGGAAGAAGTTTCACTGCCACTTGAATCGAACCCGTCGCCCACCGCCTCTGCTGACTCTTGAACGCATTGACATGTCCGGGCAATTCCGCAGGACACTCCAGCTCCAGATTGTAATCGATCCGCCACCCCGAAAGCTGAACGCGGTACGACAGATCCAGATCCTCCGTCAGCGTATCCCCGCTCCAGCCGCCAACCTCCGGATCGACGATCGCAGCCTTACGCCAGACGCCGGCTGTCCCGTTGAAATTCATCAATAATCCGTTCCACGCCCGGGCACCCTGCTCGATCGCAAAATGACCATCAATCCCAAGCGCCTGCGCCCGGGTGATCCACGATTCGTTCTGATTCAAATGCCCCCAGCGCCCCTGAATACAGGCCAGCTTCTTATTTTCAACCAGCATTGGAATCGCACGTCGCAGAAAATCGCTCGGCGGGATGAAATCCGCATCGAATACAGCCAGAAACTCGCCCCGCGCCTGCTCTACCCCAATGGCCAACGCGCCAGCCTTATACCCCTCACGGTTCGCTCGCCGCACCACCTGGATATCCACACCTGCATCACGCAAACGCGACACCACACGATCCACCACATCCCGAGAATCGTCCGTGCTATCGTCCAGAACCTGAATCTCGTGCAGACCGGCTGGGTAGTCGAAGGCAGCCACCGCATCGATAATCCGCTCAGCCACATCCTGCTCGTTGTAAAGCGGAATCTGACAAGTTACGACAGGCCAGTCGCACTCGGCAGTCTCTGCTGCAAACCGGTCTATCAGCTCCCGCTGCTCAGCCCGCACCGAGGTTTCACGACGCCGAAACAACCAGACAAGTACATACAGATGTAGTCCATACGTCGCCAACGCACACGACGCCAGCAAAAACGAACCCACCACCATCCAACGAAACAGGTCAGACACCGTTATCTACCAGCCTTTCCACAGAACGCCGAATCATTATGGGCAGATTGTACATACTTGTAGTTCATCATTGATTGAGGTTTATTTTCCGGATTTGAGGTTCAGCTTCCAGTCGTACGGTAAATATTCAATCTTCCACGGATCTTCCCGAAGCGACCGAGCCAATACAGCGTCATCCACATAGCGAGCGAGGAAATCCGGTACGGACCGACTTCCGGGTATAAACTGGGGATTCCCAAAATCCTTCCCATACCAGTTGAACAGTTCGGAAAGATGAATCACCCGTTTTTCCGGATTGAACCGGCAACGCGACGCATCCCGGGTAAAGTTCCGAACCCGGCTGTCAAGCTGCTCATCAAGCTTCGACGCCTCAAACGCCCATTGCGCAAGCGGCGGACACCCACCCGATGCACATACGACGGCCATGTGCAACCGTGCGTCTGGTTTCAATGGACGCAGACCGTGATACGAACTGGATCGATTGAGACCGGACAACCCAAACAGAATACCCTTCTCGATCTCATCCAGAAAATATCGCTCACCGCCGACAAGAAACTTCAGACCGCGAAAGAAGCCCTTACCCGGATCAGCGAGCTTGCCCGAATGAGCCGTTTTACCCGGTTCACCGGATTTCACCGGTACTGCCGAATTTAGCGGAACTCCGGATTCCACCGCGAGTACACTGTAGTTATGCCATTCCGACGCGTCAACCGGAATCGTCTCCAGCACACCCTGGACCGCAAACGCGTTATAAGCATTGATCCAGAACGCCTTCCTCTCATCGGACGACGCCAATCCGCGCGGATCTGTCTTACTCAGACGATACAGATACTCCCGAAATCGGGCATCATCCCTGATCGCACCATAATCCACCCGACCAGCCGAATCCACATGGTCCGATAGAACACCCGACCAGAGGTCGTGACTAAAGTGTACGCGATCCCACGTCTGCGAAAATTCCATTCCGGACGGAACAGGAACATCCGCGCCCACAACGCAATGCAGCACCAGCGCGACAGCATATGACAACATAGAACACATATCAGCTACACACCATTCCCATCACCAACACACTATTTCCAGCGAATGTTCCGCCTGCAAGGGTCGTTGAAGCGACTGCGAGGGCGGGAGTCTAAACGAACGAACCGCCCCCATCCACCTGAAAAGCCCCTTCGTTGACAATTTCTGACCACATCGTTACACTATCCAACCCGAGTTCATCACCAGAAAATTCCAATGGATCGGCATGGATCGGCATCGTTTTTCCAATGGATCGGCATCGTTTCAGACTGAGTTCCACACCGACGGGCGTGTAGAAACCCAACATGTTAGCATCTTACCATCGAGGAAATCCCACTCATGACAACCTGCTTTGAAAACCTGGAAGCACCCACCTCCGGCGAACCTATCACAATGAGTCCATCCGGGCTGACCGTTCCGAACCACCCCATCATTCCATTTATCGAGGGCGACGGGATTGGTCCTGACATCTGGCGATCTGCCGTGCGCGTGTTCGACGCTGCTGTCACAAAAGCATACGGTAACGAGCGAAAAATCCACTGGTTTGAGGTTTTTGCCGGTCAGAAGTCATACGACCAGTATGGAACCTGGTTGCCCGAGGACACCATCGCTGCCTTCCGCGAATTCCACGTTGGCATCAAGGGTCCGCTGACCACGCCGATTGGTGGTGGGATCCGGTCTTTGAATGTCGCCCTGCGTCAGATGCTCGACCTTTACGTCTGCATGAGAATTGTCCGCTACTTTGAGGGCGTTCCTTCGCCTGTGAAGCGCCCCGAGCTGGTCGATATGATTATCTTCCGCGAGAACACCGAAGATATTTACGCCGGGATCGAGTGGAAATCCGGATCGCCCGAAGCCCGCAAAGTCATCACCTGGTTACAGGAAGCCATGGGCGTCGAGAACATCCGGTTCCCCGAGACCAGCGCCATCGGCGTCAAGCCCGTCAGCTCTGAGGGTTCCAAACGACTCATCCGCGCCGCCCTCAACTATGCAACCAGCAACAACCGCAAGAGTCTCACCATGGTGCATAAGGGCAATATCATGAAGTACACCGAGGGTGGATTCCGGGACTGGGGATACGAACTGACCCGCGAAGAATTCAGCGACTCCGCTGTCGGGTGGGACGATTGCAACGGCAACGCTCGAGACCGTGTCCTCGTCAAAGACGTCATTGCAGATATCGCGCTGCAGCAGGTACTCACCCGCCCCACCGATTTCGACATCATTGCCACATTGAACCTCAACGGCGACTACCTTTCCGACGCATTGGCTGCCCAGGTCGGCGGGATTGGCATTGCTCCGGGCGGGAACATCAACTACGAGTCCGGACACGCCATCTTTGAAGCGACCCACGGAACTGCCCCGAAATACACCGATCTGGACAAGGTGAATCCTGGTTCTGTGATTCTCTCCGGCGAGATGATGCTGCGGCACATGGGCTGGCATGAGGCTGCGGACCTTATCATCAAGGGCATGAAGACCGCCATCGCCGAAAGGACCGTCACCTACGATTTCCATCGCCTGATGGAGCAGGACGGCGTGACTGCGAAACTGCTGAAATGCAGCGAGTTCGGCGACGCCATGATCCAGCACATGTAGGATCCGCAAGTGCAGGCTGAGGTTGACAGGTGGCCCGCCTCTTTAGAGGTGGGGAAGACGATGATCCATACGATGGCAACGCGATAAGATTGTGCAGGGACGCCGCGGCAGGATTGTGCGAGCCGCGGCAGGATTGTACGAATGGCGTGATAAAATTGTGCATCCAGCCCAGGCGATCATCGACGCCCCCATGTCTGAGGACACGGGCCACCAGCTACTTCGCCCATAGAGTCACCCATCTATCCCTCTGCGCTGCGCTCCTGACTGCCGCGGTCGGCTGTCGCCCGGACAGGCAACCCGATCCTCCTGCAGACCAGCCCGGTACGCTCAAAACACCCCGCGTTCAACCTGAACCACAACCCACCCCGCTCCCCCTTTTCACCGACATCACCGAAGCCTCCGACATCGACTTCGTCCACAACACCGGTCGAAGCAAGACCGGTCGAAGCAATACTGGTCGAAGCAAGACCGCTCGCAACAGCACATCCAGCACCAGCGACTACTATTTCCCCGCGATCATGGCGGGCGGTGTGTGCGTATTCGATGCCAACAACGACGACCGCCTCGACATCTATTTCATCAACGGAATCACCCGCGAAGAACCATCCTCCACGACACCACCGTCCGCATCATCCTCCACGACACCATCCTCCACGACGACATCCTCCGCGACATCATCATCCGCACAGCCAACCCCCAACCGCCTCTACCTCCAGCGTTCGGATGGGACTTTCACAGACGCCACCGAATCCTCCGGGCTTGGCGATACGCATTATGGTATGGGCTGTGCTGTCGGCGACATCGATAACGACGGCGATACCGACATCTTCGTCACAAACGCCGGACCTGACCGCCTCTACCGCAACGATGGAAACGGAACCTTCACCGACATCACCACCTCATCCAGAATCCACAACACAGCATGGTCCGCATCTGCCACCTTCCTCGACTACGACCGTGACGGCCTGCTCGACATCTACGTCACGAACTACCTCCGGTACGACCCCGGGAAGACCTGTACCGACAAGAGCGGTCGCCCGGATTACTGCGGTCCAACAGCCTTCCCCGGCGTTGCGGATGTGCTTTTCCACAACATCGACGGCGAACACTTTGAAGACGTCTCGATCCTGACCGGCATTGCAACCGTGCAAGATGCGGGCCTTGGTATCGTCAGTGCAGATTTCGACGACAACGGATTTCCCGACCTCTATGTCGCAAACGATGCGGACCCGAACAACCTCTGGTTGAACAGTGGAAAGGGTGCGTTCCTTGACGAAGGCATGATGCGAGGCCTGTCCTTCAATGCCCACGGTCAGGCTGAGGCAGGGATGGGCGTCACCCTCGGGGATGCGGACAACGACGGAGACATCGACATCTTCGTGACGCACCTCATCGATGAGACCAACACCTTCTATCAGAACCTGGGACAGGGCGATTTTGAGGACGCGACTGCCTCCGTCAATCTCGGACTCTCCGGCATCGCCTACACCGGGTTCGGGACTGCGTTGTTCGATTACGACAACGACGGAGACCTCGACCTCGCCATCGTCAACGGAGGCGTCAAACGCCGCTCAAAACCACTAGCCAGTACGCATAACATCTCGAATGACGGATTCTGGAACGATTACGCCGAACCCAACCTCCTGCTCGAAAACAAGGGCAATGCGCGCTTCTCAGACGCAACATCCATCGCCGGTGACTTCGCAATACCCATCGCTGTCTCCAGAAGCATGGTTCCTGCGGATTTCGACAACGACGGTGACCTCGACCTCCTCGTCACGAACCTGAACGCCCCACCCGCCCTCTACCGAAACAACACGATCCGAAAATCCGCCAGCCCGGACGAGAACAGCACGACCAGCCACGCGAATGCCTGGATCAAAATCCGCCCGGTCGATCCAGCCCTCCGCAGGACTGTCTATGGTGCCACCGTCACCGTTGTCACAAATACAACAACCGACAACTTCAGACACATCGCCACAGTCACCCCATCCGCGGGATACCTCAGCTCCACAGACGCCCCGCTCCATTTCGGACTTGGATCTGCCACGAGCATCAAACTGATCGAAATACGCTGGCTTGACGGGACATCCGAATCCTTCGCTGCCCCCAACCTCCGACAGACGCTCACCCTCTCCAGAGGAACCGGCAGAGGTCGCCCGCGCTGACGCATTCAGCCATCGCTGCCAGGCGCATTCAGCCATCGCTTCCAGACGAATTCAGCCAACGCTGTATTTAATAAAGCGACACGCCCCCCCTGACGACCGCGCGACTTATCCGTTCACCCTTCAATCAATCCACTTTCTCTTTGCATCGCCCGTGTTCAGTAAGTAAGATGTGGGGGTAGTCGCTTTATCGGCCCCATATCTACACCATTGGCCGATGGGCCGGATGATCAGAAAAAGCATCCCGTCAACAGGGAGATCAACCATGCGGGACAATCTCTACAGCAGACACGCTTTCGCGACCCACAGCAGACGCATCTTCGCGATCCACGGATGGCGCGTTTTCGCGGTGGTCGTCGCTACTGTCCTGGTGCCACTCCATGGCACTTCCCGAATCGCCCTCGCTGGCGAAGCGACGTTCATCGAACGCAGCACCGATGCGGGTCTCCATTTCACCGCCCACGGTGTGCGTTCCATTCCCGGATTGCTTGGCGGCATGCAAACCGTCATGGGATTCAGCGCTGGCGTTACCGATTACGACCGCGACGGATTATTGGACGTTTTCTTCGTCGATCACCTGGAATTCCCAAACAGCATGTTCCGCAATACCGGTAACGGTCTCTTCACCGATACCACGGAATCCTGCGGTGTCGGGCTGGTGCCCGGATTCAGCCAGATGGCGTTGTTCGTCGATCTCGACAACGACGGATTTCAGGATCTGATCGTCGCCAATGATTCCATCGGAACCCGTGAATATCCGGGTACGCAGGTCTACCGGAACAGCGGTCAGGATCAGTTCATCAACCTCACCAGTACCGCGAACTTACCGGACCACACGATTATCGTCGGTGGGATGGCTGCTTCTGATTACGACAAGGACGGCGACGTGGACATCCTGATCGTCTGCTGGGCCCTGGAATGGGTTCCCGCGAAGGAGCTGTTCTACCTGATGCGCAACGAGGGCGATTTCCGGTTCTCCGACGTCACCGAATCCGCGGGTCTGCGCATCGCGGCCACCGATGTCCCCAACTGGACGCCTGTTTTCGCAGATTTCGACAATGACGGGTGGCAGGACATTTTCACGGCAGTCGATTTTACCGCGAACGGGCTGTTCCACAACAACGGTGACGGAACCTTCACCGACATATCAGCCTCCGCAAACATCCAGCATATCGGACCAGACCTCGGCGGAAACGATATGGGCGTGGCTGTGGCGGATTTCGACGACGATGGCGACCTCGACATCTATACCACCAACGTCACCAACCCCGATAACCTGGTCGAACCAGTCTACAACCCGCTCTACCTCAACGATGGTGGTGCGCGCTTCACAGATGTCGCACTGGAGCGGGGCGTCGAAAACACATACTGGGGATGGGGTACTGCTTTTCTCGATGTCGATAATGATGGCGACCTCGACCTGGCTGCTGTCAATGGCTGGTTCCACACGCCTTTTAACACATACCCCGAAAACCTGTTCCTCAACGATGGCGATGGGTTCTTCATCGATGACAGCGATGCACTCGGACCCTACGCAGAAGATTCTCGCGCCCTCGTTCCATTCGACGCGGACAACGACGGAGACCTCGACCTGGTCATCGTCAACCCTGGTCAGGAGGCAGGCTACCTCCAGAACCAGCTCCATACTGACGATTCACCCATTATCGACACCCATTACATCGAGATCGACCTTGTCGGAACCATCAGCAACCGCGACGCCATCGGAGCGCGTATCTACCTCAACGCCGGCAGGGTCAACCGAATGCACGAGATCATCGCCGGAGCAAGCTTCCGGGCTTCCCCGCCCCTCCGCGTTCACGTTGGCCTCGGAACCGCTACGCTCATAGAGTCCCTCGACATCACCTGGCCAACTGGTGTCAACCAGTCCTACCGCGACATCCCTGCGGACCGCATCATCACCATCGCCGAAGGGGGTGACGTGGACTTCGACGGCGATATCGATCTGACGGATTTCACAGCGTTCGCCGGTTGCTCCCAGGGTGCTGCCGTACCCGTCGCCCCGTCATGCCTTCTTTTCGACACGGACGGTGATGCCGACGTCGATTTTTCCGATTTCCAGACATTTCAGCGAGCATTCACCGGCACACGATGAACAGTGTGTAAGACCGTTTCGGCGCGGTCGCATGGCGCACAGACACGCATTCCAGCAGGTCAGCCTGGGCTTCTGGTCAGCCTTGGGTTTGCGGTGGCGTTGAATCCCGCTTGACGGGCTGCACTGTCACGGACCCGTTGCAACTCACGCTGTATATTTTCCTTGACGCCGCGTGTCCCTGGGGAATATGCTCCATATCGGGCGAAAAGGATGTGCCCATGCGGCGGCAAAATGTCGTTACTTGTATACGCAATTTTCAGAACAACATGAAAGACGCCAGGGATAATAAAAAGATCAGGGTGCATGAATGCAGAGCAACGCACTTTGGTGGAGGTTCAGCACTCCATGTCATAACCGCTGCGGGTTTTTGTTGCGGCGCTGGATTATGGACTTGTAGTGCAGGTGGGATTTTCCCAAATCACTCACAAGCGATATGCTGTCTCGTCGGAGCAGTAGGTTGCGGAGTGGCGGTTTCTGCTGCAGTTTATCACTCGTATCATAACTGCGTGCAGGCAGCTAATGTTCGGAAGAAAATAGACGTTCGCCGTGCATACAGGGAGATCGAAGACTGTTGCACATACCAGAAAATCGAGTGCGGAAGCTGGTAATGAAAAAGACGGAGTTCCCAATTTGCCCGCCCGGAGCACGACCTCTGGCAATGACGATGGTGCTAGCCCATACCGTTATTTTTTTGCTGATCCTGTTCCGTGCATCCGATGGGACATTTATGTGGAGGCAGCAACCCGTAAAGCTAAGCATCTTCGTACCATACTCCGCAGGAATGGTGCTGCTGGTGATTACATATTACACATATTCCCGCGCAAAGAATCAGTTGAAGCGAGCGCTGGATGAAGAGCTTTGTTGGGGCTGCCTGTATTCGCTCAAAGGGTGTCCACATGAGGATAGTCTCTGTCCAGAGTGCGGTCTACCGCGCAAGGGCAGCAAGGAACGTTGGGCGCTCTGGCGACCTGGAATGTTTGGCTCAAAAAGTGGTTTCCATGAGCAGGAGCACGCCGCCAGAAAAGCAGAGAAGAAGGCTATGAAAGCTTCCCGAAAAGAGGAAGACGCCGCTCTGAAAGCGGAAAGTAGTCCGTAGACATATGAAAACTGAACGCGAGGGGGAACATGCGCAGGTCGCGTTGAACAATCCCCATCCATCGCCGATACTAACGTCGTGACTAAGCGACACTACCTGATGATCCTCGTCCTTTCCGCATCCGCCGCATGCGCCGAACCGCCCCCCCTCCCGGACCTCACCGGTGCAGAACCGCAGGTCAAATCAGCAATCGAGCGTGCATGGAAGGAAACCACCCGCAACCCCTCCAGCCCGGACGCATGGGGCAGATACGCCATGTTCCTCGACGCCCACGGGCACACCGATCAGGCAAGGTCAGCCTACACAAAAGCCCACGCCCTGAACCCAGCCGATTTCCGCTGGCTGTACTTTCACGCCATCATTCTCCAGAATATTGACCCCGCCGCCGCACTCGTGCGCTATCAACAGGCGATCGCCATCGACCCCGACTACGCCCCAGCCATCATCCGATATGCCCAGACCCTACGCCGACTCGGACGCGACGCAGACGCCCTGATGCAATTCCGAAAAGCTGCAAAACGCGACCCCAACCATACACAGGCGCATCTCGGGATCGGTCAACTCCTGCTCAAGAACGGCGACCTGCCCGCTGCCCGAAAAGCCCTCGACCGCGCCATCCAGTGCGACCCCAAAAACAAGGCAGCCCTCTCATCGCTCGCCCGCCTGCACCGTCGCCTCAACAATCCGGATGAATCCCGACGATTCGCAGACGCAGCACGAACCCAGGCAGGGACCACATTCCTGGCAGACCCCAGACACTTCGAGGTCGAGCGATGCAACGTCCGCATCGACAGCTTCATGACACGCAGCGAAGCATATCGCAACGCAGGACGTCTCGACGACGCCCTCACCGAAATCAACCGGATGATCCAACGTGCACCGGACAGCGCTCAGGCATACACCCAGGCTGCCAAAATCCACGGTCAGCGTCGCGATTTCAACGCCGCAGCAATCGCCGCCATGGACGCCATCCAGCACAACGATCGCGCCCCGCAAGCCCACGCCCTCCTCGCAGCAGCAGCCTACCAGCTCGGGCAATTCGACCGCGCATCCGCCGCCGCCAGCACAGCAATCACCATCGACCCAAACGATGCAAAATCGCACTTCCTCCTCGGTCAAATCGCTTTACGACGCAAAGACCACGCAACAGTTGCGATCCACCTCCGCCGATGCATCGATCTCGATCCCCAGAACGCCTCCGCAAAGCTCCTCCTCGCACGATCGCTCGCCTCCACCGGTCACCACGCCGACGCGGAAAAAATCTTCACCGACCTCACCGAAAATCAGACCGATGCGGGCGCCTCCAATACGGGCGCCTCCAAAGCAAGCGCAGAAGTGTGGCTACGCCTCGCCCTCACCCAGATCGCACAATCAACCAAAGACCACCCCCGCCACGCAGACGCCATCGCACCACTCGAACATGCCCTCCGCCTCTCCCCGAACCTGACCCCCGCCCTTCAAGCCATCGCCCGCTGCTACGCCAGAACGAACCGCCCGAATCAGGCCGTTCAAACACTCCGCGAAGCCCTCGCCCGAAACCCGAAAGCAGATTCACTCGCGCTGGAACTCGCATGGATCCTCGCCACAAACCCAAGCGACAGCGTCCGAAACGGTCCGGAAGCGGTCCGATGGGCGAACATCGCCATTCAAATCGCCGGACCATCCCCGGCGCGTCTCGACACAATGGCAGCCGCATACGCAGAATCCGGGCAATACGATCGCGCCACCAACACCATGCAGCAAGCCATCAACATGCTCAAACAATCGAAACGCACCAACCCCGAAACCGAACAAGCCTACCAGGACCGCCTTGCTCTATACAAGCAAAACACCCCCTATCGCGACAGGTAGAACATCCTGCTCCATACCATGTCCACTGCCGCGACAGGTAGGGCATGCTACTGCATGCCATGTCCAGAGTGCGGGCAACACACCTCTTCAGGACACCCCGATACAGTTCAGCAACGATTCCCCAGTCACCACTGCTTGACCCAGTGCGAACACGAGCCTATCGTCCAATACACTATGATTCTCATGATCGACAACTACGATTCCTTCACCTACAACCTCGTCCAGTGCATCGCAACGCTGACCGACGAAAACGCCGTCGTCGTCCACCGAAACGACACCCTCACCCTCGCAGATATTGACCGCATCAACCCGACCCACCTCATCATCTCGCCAGGACCCGGAACGCCAGACGACGCCGGTATCAGTCTGTCAGCCGTCTCCCACTGTGCAGGACGCATCCCCATCCTCGGCGTCTGCCTCGGGCATCAGTGCATCGTCCAGTCCTTCGGCGGATCCATCATCCGCGCAGACCGGCTCATGCATGGCAAAACCAGCGAGATCCACCACGACAACAAATCCATCTTCGCCAACCTGCCAAACCCCTTCACCGCCACCCGATACCATTCCCTCTGTGCGGACCCCGCATCGCTCCCGGACGACCTCACCGTCTCCGCCCACGCCACCGACCCATCCACCACCCACAAGGAAATCATGGGCATCCGTCATAACAAAATGAAAATCGAAGGCGTACAGTTCCACCAGGAAAGCTTCCTCACCGTCGAAGGTCCAAACATCATCCGCAACTTCCTGGGTTTCGCTCCCACCGATCCCGCTATCAAAATCACCTGATGCGATCTGCGGTGTGAATCTGGGCTATCTGGGAAGACGATCCAGGGTCGCCGCGAATTTTCCAGTCATTCAATACCGCACAAACCTTGGACACGCCTGTGATTCCCGGTAAAATCACAGCGCGGAAAGCACCCGGCCATCAGTGGTCGCGGACCGTAATGTGAACCGCAACAGACATTTACGAATGCGGAACCCTTCTTTGACCGATACTAGCTCCATACCGAGCAGGTCCGAAAATATCGGATCCAGATAGCACAAAGAACCCGCATCGCGGGAAACGAATACCAAATGATGGAAAAGACAGCCAACCTCTGGACAGAAACCGCCGAATACCGATGCATCCTCACCTCGGGAGCGGTCGCTGACGACGGAACCGCCATCATGGATTCCGGGATCGCAAAAGTCGCCGCCGCAAAATTCGCAGGTCTCGACGTCGATCTTGGGAGGCTTGTCAGCTCACGCGGAAACCACACACACATCGTCCGCCCAGGCCTGATCTCGTTCCCCGTCAAACAGTACCAGTGGTCCGGACCCACGATCGACGTCATCACACGAAGTGCCCACGAATTGTGTGAACTTGTCGGCGACGCCATCACCCTGCTCCCACGCCCCAACGAAGGCGGAAAACCGGAATGGGATCAGGTGGCAGAAGCCCTCTCATTCCTCCCCGACAACATCATCCTCATCCAGCACACCGCTTGACGATCACCTCGCCCAGCACACGACCACACCCTCAACACACGATCACACACCCTCAACACACGATCACACCCTCAACACACGATCACACCCTCAACACACGATCACACCCTCAGCACACGACCACGCCTCAGAGTATACGCCTCCCGGAATATCAACGTCGTCAACGCCCCACCTACGAAGATACAGCAGATGGCTGATGGATAGCCTGCGAGAGCGCAGGGTCTTCGACGTCAGCCAGCCCAAACGCCTCTGCCCGCGCAACACAGGCAGAACACGTTCCGCACGGTTTATCCCCGGATTCCCTGCACGACCAGGTCAAATGAAACGGAACCCCCATCCGCAACCCCAGACGAATGATGTCATCCAGCGACACATCCACGAAGGGTGACTCCACCGGCAGCAACCGACGTCCCGGAATCGAAAGCTCAATGGCCGTCTGGATCGCGTGCAGCAGAACATGCCTCGCCGCAGGGTCGCCATCGTTGTGATCAACATTCTGCTCCACCTCATCGGACCGCTGCGACACCCCCGACACGATCCGATCTGCCCCAATCCGCAGTGCAAGAGACTGAGCAATCCCGAACCAGGTCAGAATTCGCCCCATAAACCGACTCGTCCCCTGCCCCATCCCCCCCTCATACCCATGCTCCCGAATCTCCACCACATGCAGCTCAGACGCAAGCCCGTCTGCCAACCCACGAACGACACGACGCTCACGCGCAGAAGCTGGCGAACCGTCATCGATGTAGAGAAAATGACACCTGGAATCGCTCAGTTCCCGCATGGCAGCCACCGCACTCTTGATACCGCCGCTCGCAAGAAGAACCACATTGTCACGCTGCTCAATACCCATCATCAACCTCTACCAATCCGCAATGACCGAAAAGACCATCGCTATCACACTCCCACACCAACACTCCCACACCAACACTGCCACACCAACACTGCCACACCAACACTGCCACACCAGCACACAATCACGATCCTGCAATCGACGCCACCAACGCGCAGAAACACACCTGTTTTTTCGGCAATCAGCCACCAGCATGACGAGAGAATTCGTGCATGGGTCTCAATCAACCATCCAGACACCCTTCAGATATCCCCAGGGTGCGCGATTCGCGTAAAAATAACGACGGGCCGCGAATGATCGCGACCCGTCGCATCAGGAAAGGCCCCCTCTGGCTTTCCGTCTGAAAATCGTCATTGGGCGGCCTGCCACCCCAATACCGTTAGAATAGCTGTAGAATCTGACCCGACTGCTGGTTCGCCAACCCGAGCAACTGAATACCCGATTGCAGGAGCACCGTCTGACGGTTCAGCTCGGCTGTTTCCTTCGCAAAATCCGTATCCTCAATAATGCTTCGAGCAGCCTCAAGACCGAGCTTGTTCGCCTCAAGAGACCGGATCGACGATTGCACCTGAAACTTCTGAAACGCACCGATCCGACCACGCTCTGTGGCTACGTCTTGAACAGCCTTCTTAATGGTTTGCAACGCTGTCGCAGTATCATTCGCCAGCGATGCAGTTTCACCACCACGAAGATCAGAGAGAAATGCCCCCGCGTCACCACCACCCAGATTGAAGCTGAACAGATTGCTGATACCAATCGTCTCACGCGTCGTGGTATCAGTACCAAGCTGGAACGTCGCTCCGCCCGTCAGCTCGATATTAAACGTTTCGGTGTTCGATCGAGCTGAAATCGCACCGGTACCATAAGACGATTCGAGGCTGTATTGAAGACTGACACCGCCAGCCGTGAAGAAGACATCCAGACCTTCCACCTGCGCCAACTGACCATTGATGGTCACCGTCGGGTCTGACCCTTCGACACGCGTTGTCTCAATCACAGTGTTCGTCGCTACGGCACCGGCCTCGTCGCTCAATATCCCCCCGGAAAGCAGATCGACCGCGATAAACTCATCGCTACCAAAACCTGTCGTATTGAGACTTAAGTTGTTACCGTCAACGCTCGCACTGACACCCGTCTGGGCTGTTGCGGTGTTGATCGCCGAGATGATCTCACCACGGTTCAGCCCACTACCGATCGTCACAGTGGCAGTCCCGATCGTTCCCGTGATCGCAATGACCGTCACGCCACTCGTCGTCACCCCGGTACCCGCCGAATCGAAGTTGCCGAAGGACGCAGACGCCGTTTGCGCCGATCCTGTAATCTGAGCTGTGATCGGAATGGCTGAGGTCGCCTGTGGACGCGAAAAGATGCGCAGATTTTCGACCTTGGCATTGTCAACACCACTGCTCGATATCCCCAGCGACCCATCCAGCAACCGCGAACCATTAAACGTCGTCGTACGCACAATACGGTCGATGGAACTGATCGCAGAGTCAATCTGAGACTGATTCGCGGAAATCTCCGCCGCACTCAATCCACCCGAGTTGGTAGACGCTGCAACAAGCGCTTCAATTTCCTGAAGCAGTGTACTCACTTCCAGCAAGGCAGAGTCAGCCACAGCGAGCTGAGAATCCGTACGCTGATTGTTCGTGATCGCCGCATTCACATCCACCAGATCAGCAGAGAGCAACTGGGCAGCGATAAGACCCGCCGGATCATCTGCACCTCGGTTGATCCGCTTACCCGTTGCAAGACGCTCCAACACGGACGTTTGCTTGGCACTCGTCTGATTCACAATGTTCAGAAGCTGGAGTGTATTGAGGTTGGTGACTGTCAATGCCATCGTTGTACCCTATTCAGCTATAAACATCGCTGCCCTGTAAACCCCCGACCGACCACGTCCTACAGGCCCCGAATCGCAGCGGTCCCTGAAAATCGAGACCACGCCGCACTGGTCGAAACCTAGGATACATGATTCGCAAGGCAAATGATTTTTCGATAATAATCACAAATCGCAGCAGGAATACAACGAACAACGTTCTTCATGGACCGTCCGTAGACAACATCACATTATCGACAACTGTGAACAGCCACCGCGCACACCATAACGGACGAACATGGTTTCACAGGGATGGACATGCACTCGAAATGGACCCGCCTCAACCCCTGAACATCCGCGCCAACCGATCCCCGCCAGCCGGGGAACGTCCCATGACATGCGAGAGATGGTAATGGTATAAATCAAACAACCCATACACATCGCAATCGGGAGGACCGTCACAACCTCGCAACCACTTCAACGATACACGGACCAGACGCTTCTCAACACGAGCAGCCTCACAATCACGACAAAGCAACCCGCCCTCAAAGGATGAAAAATAAATATCACCCCCTACACCTCCTACACCCCCATCACCCCCACCAGACCGAACAATGCAACACCCACAGCCAACACAATCCTCAAATTGCGGCAGCAGCCCAACCTCATCCAGCAACGTCCGCTGAAACGCAGCAAGCACAGACATCACATCATCCACATCGCACAGCACGTCCAATAACCCATACAACGCGTCATACAGCACCGCGTGCGGATCCCAGTCTTCAGTCAGTTGTGCAACACAGTCCGCCGCATATTGCGCGGCAAACAACCGATCAAGACGATCTCGAAGCCCAAGAAACGCCCGCACCGGAGACCAGTCCGATAACTGCGCCAACGCCTCCTGACGAACATGACGAACAGACAGAAGAAGGTCACCCGATTCCAGAAGCTCAAGACCTGGCTTGAACTGACGCTTCGTCGATCGCCGCGCACCCTTGGCTATAATACGGACCTTCCCATGCGTGCGCGTATAAACCGCAACCACCTGAGAGGTCTCAGAATAATCCAGACGTTTCAGTACGATCGCCCGATCGCGAATTGCGGGCATAAAAACCTGACGCCTCCACAGGACACGAATTGACCGACGCACGGAACCAACGATCCACCGGTCACCCAACTTACATCACGACCGATAAATCCCCGCACGCTCGATGTACTCCCGAACCGATTCCGGCACCAGATATCGGATCGACAACCCCGCCCGAACGCGACGACGAATGTCCGAACCGGAAATTTCGATCTCATGCGTATCAACCACACCGTCAAGCAGACGATCAACCTGCCGGTCCGAAAATGAATCCCGAAGCGCCCCCGTCTGCGCAACATCCCACCCAGGCCGACGCAGCGTAACGATCTGACAGGCATCCACAAACGCCGAAGCATCCTTCCACGTCGGAAGCTCCATCAGAGAATCCGCCCCGATAATCCAGCACAAAGCAGCATCCGGCAAAGACGCCTGAAAATAACGCACCGTATCGATCGCGAATATCGGACCTGCATGCGTCAAATCATGCTCATGAAACTCAAACAGAGGTTCACCCTCGATGGCCAACTGAACCATCTGGCTGCGATGCACGGAGGCAGCAAGTTCTGCCACCGGTTTATGCGGTGGATGAGCACAGGGCAAAAAGATCACACGATCCAGCCCCAGCACCTCAGCAGCCTGGCGCACGCCGATCAGGTGACCGAAATGAACCGGATCAAACGTCCCACCATAAAGCGCAACCGATGCCGACATTTTGTTAGTCACCTGAACACACAATTTAACACATTCCGCACCCGTCACGTCCGATTCAACACCAGAAGCATCCGATTCCGCACCCGTCACGTCCGATTCCGCACCAGACACATCCGACGCGCATCCTAATCACTGGCCTCAAGACCCGCAATCGCATGCAACATCCATCAAATCGCACGCTTCCCCTCCAGCATTCCCACAAATCTCTCCGATTCATACCTGAAAACACCCTGTCCACGGTTCGAGGATTGACGACGACCATGCAACAACCCGACATCACATACATCCTTGCGACCCATAACAGACGCAACGTGTTGCTCACCACTTTGGACCATCTTTCAAGGCAGGACAGCACCAGCCCACGCGCCGAAATCATCGTCGTGGATAACGCATCCAGGGACGGCACCGTTGAGGCGGTCCGATCCAGCTTTCCGGAAGTCCGGATAATCTCCCTCGCTCGAAATCAGGGCAGCTGCGCCAAAACGATCGCCATCAACCACGCACGGGCGAAGCACATCGTTTTCCTCGACGACGATGCCTATCCAGAACAAGGCTCCATCCCGAGGATGCTCAAACATTTCGCCAGAAACCCCAGGCTCGGAGCAGCCGGTTTCCGCATCCAGCTCGCCGATAACCGCGAAGAATGCAGCGCCTTACCAAACGTCTTCGTGGGCTGCGGCGTCGGGTTTCGGACCGACGCCCTGCGCGTGGTCGGCGGTCTGGACGCTTCCTATTTTATGCAGGCAGAGGAGTACGACCTCGCGTTTCGACTCGTGAGCACCGGCTGGTCGGTGTCGGTGTTCGACGATCTCTTCGTGCGTCACCTGAAGACCCCGCACGCCCGAAAATCTGCCCGAACCACCTATTTCGACACCCGCAACAACCTCATCCTGACCGCTCGATTTCTGCCCGACGACCTCTACAAAATATACCATCGAGACTGGTCCGATCGCTACCGGATGTTGGCAAGGCGACATGCGCACACCTCCGCATGGTGGCGCGGACGAATCGCAGCAGCCTTCAAAACGCTAAGCCTGAGGCGGGGACGGTTTGCACGACAACGGTTGAACCCTGAGGCGATTGAAACCTTCTTTCAGCTCTCCGCCATCGAGCGACACATGCAGACGCTGTCGAAGACCGGCGTCCGGCGAATCATTCTGGCGGACCTCGGAAAAAACATCCACGCCTTTCATGCAGCCGCAAAAAAATCCGGGCTTACAATCCTGGGAATCGCCGATGACCTGTTTTCGCAACTGACGCCGCAATACCGCGACATCCCGATGATTCCGACCAGCGGGATCACCGATTCCCACCCGGACGCGATCGTCGTCAGCAACACATCCTACGTCCACGCCGCCGCCACGCGCGATCGACTGACGCCATTACACCCGGAAATCCCCCTCCACGCATGGTTCACAACCCCTCAACCACCCGAAACCACCCATTTCGCTTCGGAAAACACCCCCATCTCTGCCGATAGAACACCCACGTTATCGTTGTGTTTCAGCTAGTGTGGTGGTTCACACCGATTGTTTTTTATCCAGGACGTGACCCTGAAGGCGACCAGTATCAATGACGATGAATTTTGGCATCATGCGGAGAATCTATTCGTGGGCAAACGCGCGCTAATTACCGGAATCACGGGGCAGGACGGTTCGTTCCTGGCGGAATTGCTGATCGATAAAGGCTACGAGGTGCATGGCGTGATGCGGCGCAGCTCTACCTTCACCACCGAGCGTATCGAGCATCTCTATCGCGACATCCACGAACCCGACGCACGCCTCAAACTTCACTACGGCGACCTGACCGACGCGTCCAGTCTGCGACGCGTCATCACCCTCGCCCAGCCTGACGAAGTCTACAACCTCGCTGCCCAGTCCCATGTCCGAACCAGTTTCGATCAGCCAATCTACACAGCGGAAACGGTCGCAATCGGAGCGCTGAATCTCCTCGAAGCCATTCGCGACTATCGGGATTCCACGGGCAGGGAAATCCGAATCTACCAGGCAAGCAGCAGCGAAATGTATGGCAACGCAAGGGAGTGTCCGCAGTCGGAATCCACGCCCTTCTCACCACGAAGCCCATACGCCTGCGCAAAGGTCCACGCCTTCTGGCAGACCATCAACTACCGCGACGCATACGGACTGTTTGCGTGCAACGGCGTTCTATTCAATCACGAATCCCCACGCCGCGGAGAGACCTTTGTCAGCCGAAAAATCACACGGGCAGCCACACGCATCAAGCTGGGGCTTCAGAAGACCCTGTATCTTGGAAATCTCGACGCAAAACGGGACTGGGGATACGCAGGAGATTACGTCGAAGCCATGTGGCTGATGCTTCAACAACACGATCCGGATGATTACGTCGTCGCAACAGGACAGTGTCACAGCGTCCGGGATTTCCTCAACGAAACGTTCGCATACCTCGATCTCGACTGGCAGGACCACATCGAAGTCGACCCCCGCTACTTCCGACCGACCGAGGTCCACGAGCTTCGCGGCGACGCATCCAAAGCGAGAAACCTCCTGGGCTGGAAACCGAGACTCCGTTTTCGCGGGCTGGTACGCATGATGGTGGACCACGATGCGAAGATGGCTGAGCAGGAAAAAACGCTCGTCGATGCAGGATTGGCGACGACACAGATGTCGCATGAATGGCACTGATCTGACATGATGATCGACGCACCCACAAACAACAACGATGTCTGGCGACGGAAGCGAATCTGCGTCACCGGCGGAAACGGATTCCTCGGCAGAGCGCTCTGCGCTCAGCTCGACGCCATCGGCTGTTCCCAACTGTTCATCCCCCTCCACAGCGATTTCGACCTGACCCAGGCCGACCACGTCAGTCAAATGTATGCAGAATTTGAACCAGACGTCGTCATCCATCTGGCAGCCGAGGTCGGCGGGATCGGTGCAAATATGCTGTCACCAGGCCGATTCTTCTACGCGAACCTGGCGATGGGCATGAACCTGATCGAGCAGGCCCGCATGTCCGGGGTCGAAAAATTTGTGCAAGTCGGAACCGTATGCTCCTACCCGAAACACACACCGACACCCTTCTGCGAAGACGAACTCTGGAACGGGTATCCCGAAGAAACCAATGCACCCTACGGAATCGCCAAAAAAGCACTGCTCGTCATGCTCCAAAGCTACCGCCAGCAGTACGGCCTGAATGGCATCTTCGTCATGCCCGCAAATCTCTACGGACCCGGAGATTCGTTTGAACTTGAGTCGTCGCATGTCATCCCCGCTTTGATTCGCAAATTTCACGACGCGAAAATCTGCAACGAACCAACCGTCACATGCTGGGGAACAGGGCAGGCAAGTCGGGAATTTCTATACGTCGATGACGCAGCCAACGCGATCATCCGGGCAGTCGAAAGGTATGACAGCAGCGAACCGATCAACCTTGGTACGGGGTGCGAAATCACAATCGCAGACCTCGCATCCTGCATCGCAAGGTTGACAGGATACACCGGGAAGATCCAATGGGACGTCTCGCGCCCGGACGGTCAACCGCGCCGCCGACTCGACACATCCCGCGCAAATGCTCAACTCAAATGGAACGCAACGACCGACCTCGAAACCGGCCTTCAACGCACACTGGAATGGTGGATCTCGCCGAATAACGCATCACGCCAACCTGCCGCACCTGCAATTCCGTCTACCGAACTTGCGATTCCATCTACTGCACTTACGGGCCCGTCGAATGCACCTGCGGGTCAGAATCCTGCGATATCGAAATCAACGTGATTTTCCCCTTCGTCGCGCGGCGGGCAGTCTCCTCTCGATCTACGATGACAGTCTTTCCTGCCTCTATCACCAACGCACGCGCACCATGGGCGCGAAGATTCTCGATCGTATCGGGACCAACCGTGGGAACATCAAATCGCATATCCTGATTCGGCTTGGCAACCTTTATCATCGTCCAGCCACCGTGCTTGCAGAGCATCCCTGCACGCTCGATCATACGATCCGTCCCTTCAATCGCTTCCACGGCGATGACTTCCGTCTCTTTCACGGCGATCGATTGACCAATATCCAGACGCCCAAGCTCCTTGGCAATACGCCATCCGAAACGAACATCAGCCGAACACTTGTCGCCCGGCGGCGGACCAGCAAGGTGCCCCTCAGACGCCATCGCTTCGGGGCAATACTGCGTAACATCCTGAAATTCAACGCCAGCCTTCGACTGCAGAACATCGGCAACAGCAGACAAAATCGTGTCATTCCGCTTGTCAGGTAGATCGCCGAAAAACCACAGACGCGTACCCTCAAAATCGGGAAGCAGCTTCAGAATCCGGAATCGACCATACATGACCTTCTTATGCACATAGCCAGCCATCACCGCTTTTTCAACGCCAAGCCTGCGAAAAATGCGTATCCAATGACCGAGCTTGGCAAGACCGGACCAGGTAAAAGTATCAGCCAGCTCAGAAAGACGCGGGTCAGCAAGCCCGCGCAACGCAACGATGTGAACACGACAGCCGGCACGCCGCGCACCCCTGGCAACCATGAACGGAAACTCTCCAGCACCCGCCAGAATACCTATAGTGCCATGATGTGTCACTGATCGTCTACACCATCATATTCGACGCCCATTTTCAAACGCTCCACCTCACGCGCAAGGTCTCGCAGGCGATCCTTCATTTCGGGCAGTTTCCGCACACAGGCAGCCTGTCGCAAATGCTCTCGATTCGAAATCGCCGGTGATCCCTGAACCTCCATATTGGCTTCAATGCTGCTCCAGACGCCGCTTTGAGCCCCGACACGCACATTATCACCGACAGAAAGATGCCCCCCAACACCAACCTGACCTGCTATCGTCACATGATCGCCAATACGGGCAGAACCCGCAATGCCAACCTGACCAACAATCATACAGTTCTCACCAATCTGAGCACCATGCCCGACCACAACATGGTTGCTGAACTTGGTCCCACGCCCAATCGTCGTCTGACCCAGAGTCGCACGATCGAACGCACACAAAGCACCAATCTCCACATCGTCGCCAATCACAATCCGCCCGATCTGCGGAATTTTATACCAGGTGTCACCAACGGGAGCATACCCGAGACCGTCCTGACCAATCGAACAGCCAGCGTGAATCGTGACCCGATCACCCAGAATCGAACCTTCGTAGATCGCAACATTGGGAAACAGTATGCAATCATCACCAATCCGGACGTTATCAGCAATGTAGCAACCGGGATAAATCGTACAGCGATCGCCAAGGGTCACACGCTCGGAAATCGTCACGTTCGGACCGATATTGGCGGCAGCTCCGATGATCGCGGAGTCAGCCAGTACCGCGGTCGCATGCACACCCCCCACCCCCTGCACACCCCCCGCACCCTGCACCCCCCCCTTGTTCTGTACACCCCCCTCGCCCTGCACGCTTCCCTTATCCTGTACGCTCCCCTTGTTCTGTACGCTCCCCTTGTTCTGTACGCTCCCCTTATCCTGCACACCCCACTGCGGATGAATCCGGTGGCCATGAATGCGGATGATCGAAGCTGTGACAGCCGCATAGGGGTCGTCGCAGTGGATAACCGAGCATGATCCGGGGGCTATCACACCTCTGCCGACGAGAATGGCTGACGCACCGGTGGTGGCGAGCTGATGGGCATATCTGGGGTTGGAGAGAAATGACAGTTCGCCCTGGCTGGCGTGCTCCAGCGTGTTGACGGCTGACACGATCAGCTCCGGGTCGCCATGAATTTCATTGGCAAAACCCTGCTCAGTGAGAAATGCGGAAAGATCGCGCAGGGAAATCGATTCGCCCGGCTGAGTCGCCACCTTAATGGCTGGCGCACCAGAGGACGAAGCCTTCGAGGATGATGTATCTGCTACCATGGTACAATCACTTGTCTTCGTTATTTGCCTGCTTCATCCTCACCGCCAGACGCGTCATGATGCGCGTTACCATCCGCATCATGGTCCGCATCGCCAGCCGCCTGCTCCATCATGTGTTCAACAGCAGCCGTCAACTGCGTGTTTACTTCCTCCGGCGAGAGACTGTCGTCTTCAACAATAGCAACCAGGGCATCGAAATCCGACGTTCGTGCTTCCATGCCTGCGAGCAGAGCATCAACATCCACGGTCGGTGACTGCGCACGAAGGTACTGTGTCAGGAATTCTCGGACCACCACTTTGGGATCTTCCGATGGTGGGACATCGATCTCCGCGAGGGGTTCAACCTGCGCTGTACCGTTCAGCAGTGCTTTATCAGAGCCAATCAGCTGCGTGGGCATGAGCGGGCGGGCGGAAGCGTCCGTTGCGAGGTTCCGATTGAACCTCGGCGGCGGATCGGATTCATCCCGACAGGCTGACACCGTAAGCAGGCTGCAAGCCATCAGGCCCGAGACCATCAGAGTCATATAGGTCGTGACCGACGTGACTGACGTGGGTTGCGTGGCTGGCGTGGCCGACGTGGCCGACGTGGCCGGCGTGGCCGAGTCGTGTGAAATTGTCATGCGTCGATACATCATTATGAGCGTCCCTGGGGTTTGAATTCTCCGGCATCGAGGCGTCTGAAGTAGCTGCTGGAGGCGGAGAGCAGTTTCGGCATGAGGATCAGAATAGCGGGCAGATTGCACAGGACCATCATGCCGGTCGTAGCGTCGGAGAAATTGTACACTGTTTTGAATTCGGGGAGTACCATCCCTAGAAATACGAACACGACAAAGACAAATTTGTAGGGCAAAATCGCACTGGGTCCGAATAAATATTCCGCTCCCTTTTCACCATAATAGGACCAACTGATCATCGTGCTGAACGCGAAGAAACAGACGCCGATCGAAATGATCCACTTGCCCATCCCGAAACCGCCGCTGTCGAAGGCAAAACGCATCATGTTCGCACCATCCAGCGGCAGATGGACCGGCATGTCCGCTTCGACATTTCCGAGCTTCTCTCGCAGCTTTTCACGTTCCTCTTCATTCAAATCAGGCATTTTGAGGGTGAGCGTCGATCGATCCGACCATGTCGTCTCTGAGGTCATGGGTTCCGCCAGCGACATCTCCACCCGCACAGGGTCTGCACCTGCTGACCGTTTGGTGTAGATTGCAATTTTGGGGTTCTGCGACAACTCGTAGAGGTAATGCTCCGTGTCGGCCTCGGACAGTTCCGGATTGATGCGGACAACGACGCGATCACCATCCACACGCTCCACCGCACCGACGGCGTCCCGATTCCACACGCCGCTCATGAGGATGACGAGGGCGCTCATGGTGCAGATAATCAAAGTATCAATCAGCGGACCCATGCCAGCCACCACGCCTTCGCGGATGGGTTCGTCGGTCTTCGCGGCGGCGTGCGCAATGGCTGCCGAACCCTCGCCAGCCTCGTTGCTGAAACAGGCTCGCTTCATGCCCCATGTGAAAGCCATCCACATCGTAACGCCCGTGAAATTACCTGCTGCGTCGGATGGCGAGAAGGCTGAGGTGACGATGAGGGACAGATAATGTGGGATTTCCGACGCGTGACTGATGATGATGTACAGAGCGCCAAGGACGTAGAGGATGCACATGATCGGGACGAGCTTTGAGGCGACCTGCCCGATGCGTTTGATGCCGCCGATAATGACCATGGCTACGAGAATCGACGCGATCGAGGCGGAGAGATATTTGTCCACGTCGAAGTTTTTCGACATGATGTCGGAGACGTTCCATCCCTGATACATATTGCCGCCGCCGAAGCTGTTGAGCATGGTTGAAATGGCGAAGAGGACCGCCAGGATTTTGAAGAGTCCCCAGGCAGGGTTGCCCTTTAATTTCAGCGGTTCGACGAGGGCCTTCTGGATATACCACATGGGTCCGCCGCGCACTTCTCCGCGAGCCTGCTCTTTTGCACTCGGATCGGGTGGTGCTTCACCCTTGTACTCCAGAGTCCGCGCTTCGGCGTCCGCTTCCATCAGGGCTGGTGCGCTCGGGTCGGGGACGTCGCGTACGTCGCGGTACATCACCGCCAGCGAGCATTCTGCGAATTTCAAGGCCATCCCGAAGAAACCGACGACCCACATCCAGAAGACCGCACCCGGACCGCCCAATGAGACCGCAACAGCCACCCCCGCAATGTTGCCGAGTCCTACCGTGGCAGAAAGTGCAGCACAGAGCGCCTGAAAATGCGAGATCGCACCCGGATCGCTGGGATCGTCGTATTTGCCTCGGACGCAATCAAACCCGTGCGTGAGGACCCGCCACTGGGCGAATTTGGTGCCGATCGTGAAAATCAGGCCGCAACCGAGCAGGAGCAGGAATAGCGGGGTATCCCACACAATCCCTACGAAAGCTGTCGCGTAATCATTCAGCGTCATGGCTGCTGCTGGCATTGCGTACTCCAGACTTCATTTACCTGTCTGCGGCATTTACCTGTCTGCGATCGTGTGTCACCCGGCTGCGATTATGAAGGTCGGGATTATGAAGATCGGGACTATGAAGGTCGGGATTGTAGCTTCTCGACCGGTGGGTGCAAATGCCCCATGCGGTACGACGCTCGAATCGGTGGGCAATGCCCGCCCTACGGATGCGTAAATGGTCATTTTCGGCGCCTCCTCCCTTATCTGCCCTCAACCCCGCTTGTATCTGCTCTCAACCCCTCTTGCGGACCCGGGTCGGATCCCACACTGGCCTAAGTACGGCCTGTGTTCGTATATCAGTATACACCATGGGACTCACCTGGTCAAGAAAAATTTCCTTCATTTTACGGAATTTGTTTGGCCACGACCGGCATCGCGGTTTTTGGAGAATGGCCGGGGGTTTTGTCGATTGTTGTGGCAATATTTGCCGCTCAATGTCATCCGTTTCGGTGGGTGAAACCCGCCCTGCAACTGCTTCTGCCGAACCGATGATGGGGATGCCCATGTCGTCAGGTGTGGAGGAGGTGATGGTAGAGCGTTCGGCGCGCGTGGCGGTTTCGTGACGCCATGCTCGTTGATCTTCGGGTTCCCCACCTCTGAAGAGGTGGGCCACCAGTCTCGTGAAGAGGTGGGGTACTAGCCTTACCATCGATGTCCGCCCTGCAGCTTGCTATCTGCCGCGGGCGTGTTTATGGTTCGTAGTCTGAAACGTGTCGGATAACTTCGGGAAAAACCAGCATCGCGGGGAATTATACATGACTGACGTATCTCAAAACGCCGAGGGTCATGACGCACCGAAACGGGAGCATTGGGGATCGAAATTAGGTGTGATTCTTGCGGTGGCGGGTTCGGCTGTGGGGTTGGGGAATTTTCTGCGGTTTCCGGGACAGGCTGTCAACAATGGCGGCGGCGCGTTTATGGTTCCGTATATTATCAGCTTCCTGATTCTCGGGATTCCTATCTGCTGGTGCGAGTGGACGATGGGCCGGCTGGGGGGACGATTTGGGCAGAACAATGGTCCCGGCGTGATGTACTCTCTGTGGCGACGCGGACCCGCGAAAGCCATCGGTGCGATGACGCTGTTCATCCCGGTCGTCGTTTATATGTATTACGTTTTTATTGAGGCATGGTGCCTGTATTATGCCTATCATTTTTTCAAGGGAACTTTCGCTGCAACATTCGCCAGCGCCGTCGAAGGGATCGATCCTGCCAACCAGGGCGAGGTTGTTGATGCCGTCGTTGGTGCTTCGGGAGCGTTCTTTGGGAATGCTGTCAGTAGCGAGAAAAATGGTGGCATCCTGAGCAGTGGCAGCATGTTGTGGATGGTGCTCATCTGTTTCGTCGTCAACTTCGCCATTATTTATCGCGGCGTTACCAGGGGTATTGAGACGTTTTGCAAGATCGCCATGCCGCTGCTTATTGGCTGTGCGGTGATCATATTGATCCGCGCCCTGACGCTCGACGGGATATCCAAAGGTCTTGGATTCATGTGGAATCCGGACTGGGCAGCCTTGAAGAACCCGCAGGTATGGCTTGCTGCTTCGGGTCAGATTTTCTTCACGCTCAGTGTCGGGTTTGGACTGATTCTCTGCTATTCCAGCTACCTGCGCGAGAATGATGACGTGGTGCTGACGTCGCTCAGTGCGTCGAGTACGAACGAATTTTGCGAGGTGGTTCTGGGGGGTATGATTGTGGTCCCGACGGCGTTTTTGTTCCTCGGTGCCAGCGCTGCGAGCCAAGGTACATTCGGACTCGGGTTCGTCACCATGCCCTCCATCATGTACTTCATGCCGGGCGGCAACTTCTTTGGCGGGATGTGGTTTGGGCTTCTCTTTCTTGCGGCGGTCACTTCGTCGCTCAGTATGTTACAGCCGGCGATCGCTTTTCTTGAGGATGGGTTCGGACTTCGGCGATCTGGAAGTGTGCTCATGCTCGGCGTGATTACTGCTATTGGCGCTCTCGGTCCTCTCTATTATACGCGGAAGCTCATCGGGCTCGACCACACCGATTTCTGGTGCAATTTCATGATGATTATAGCAGCCACCTGTCAGGTGCTTCTGTTTGGATGGATCATTGGGGCTGAGCGTGGTTGTCGTGAGATGAACCGTGGCGCTGATTTTAATGTGCCGCGATTTATGCCGGTGATGATCCGGTGGATTACGCCGGGGTTTTTGATCGTGATCCTCGGGTCGTGGGCCTATATGAACGCTCCGGGATACCTTCGCGGGATGAGTCCGACGATCCAGGGGTCTCAGGCTGCTCGCAGTGTGTATGCTGGTGCGATTGGTGATCATTTTTCGGATGAGGGTCTCTCCGAAGAAATGCTGGGTGTGCGTGTGGATGAGATTGTTGGTGCGTCGGCGGACCCTGAATCGCTGCCTGGGTGGCTGGAGGATCGCAGGGTGGAGGCTGATGCGGCGCGGACTGTGGCTGAAGAAGATGCTTCGGTGGCGCGGTCGGTTTTCATTTTGCTGGCGATCTTTTACTTATCGCTGCTCGTGCTGAGTGATATTGCCTGCCGGAATCGGATTGGTAAGACGATCGCCAAAGCGGAAGCGGCTGGCGTGGCGCTGGGGGATTAGATGATGAACAGGGTGTGGCTGCAGATTGCTGAACTGGTGGTTGCTCAGAGTGACCAGGACGAAATAACGCTTCAGGCCGACGGTATGGTCATGATGATTCTGAGCATATCGATTGTGGCTGCCTTGGCGATCTTCTGCACGGTGCGGATATTGCGTGAAAAATCTCCGTCGGAGCATCACCACGTCCCGCTGGATATTGATACGCATGATGTGGAACGTTAGATCGCTTGAGTGAACGACTAATTCTCAGGGGGAATGGTTGCGAATTCTATCGATATGGGTGTCCCGCATTCCGGGCAGATACCTGTAAGATTTCCCGTCAGGTTGTATTTGCATGTCTGGCAAAACTGCGATGGGTCAAACTGCTCCACCAGTTCGGGACGCTTTCCCCGCCGATTTATAAAATATACAAATATCGCAACTGGTACAACCACAGGTAACGTTAACAGAACCCCGTGATAATAGTTGTCTGACTTTATCAAAAACTCGCGGTTTATCATCACATCAAACGCAGTGTCGATGATCATTCCAGCCACAATCCAACCGAAAAGGCGTTTCGAACTCAATATCAACATATGTTTGCCCACAACCCACCATATGGTAATGCGAGCGACAACTATGTAGCACAACAACACCCCAAAAGGATCGCCTACAACCAACGAAACCCACGTTCCACCACCTACAAACACCATGCCCATTCCGATTCGTGCAGCCGCAAGTTTCACGGTCTGCGAGCGTGTGATTGGCATAGCGCGGTTCACGCGATATCGATACGCGTTTACTAAGAAATAGTAGGCGATCGGATTTACCACAAGGAGTATAAACAGCACTATATATATCGATGTAAAATCGAACGTAAGGAAGGCCAGCAACGGCATAGTCTTCACCCATCCTTTGCTTCAGGCTTGTCTAATGATCAGACGCTAAAATTTCGGGTCGGTTTTTGATGGTTTGTATTTTGGCATGGGTCCGAAATGACGCCGCATCTCGTTGACGATCGAGATCACCTTTCCACGGTTGCGCGTCGCCAGAAATTCGCCCGAAAGCTCCGCCCGTTCGAACAACCGATTGGCGGACCCCAGTCGTCGCGTTGGCGAGAGCGAACTCAGCTCCAGCTCGCCCGTCAATTTCGTCTTCCGAGACCGCTCACGATACGAGATGAATCCGCTCCCCTCGAAACTCGCACCGATCGGACCCGTCAAAATCAAATAGCTCACCGTCGCATTGATCATCGTCCGATCCGCCCCGGTCCGCCCCGGTTTGGTGTTCCAGAACGTCTTCACATGCACGACCTGCGTCGTCTCCACGCCATCCTCCGAGACGGCTGCCTCCCGAGCGACCAGCTCCACATGACCATGGGCATCGATGTAGTAGTAGCACTCCTCGAACCCCTGGACATACGCCTCCTCATGGCCAGCCCTGCGAAAATCCACCACACGAAACGTCGTCCCCTTCGGTCCACACCCGACCCCGATCATGGCAGAACCCAACGCCAGCAAGACCGTCGCAACCCCTCTACTCGTCATATATCGCATCATCCCAAGACCATTACGCCCACCGACCCCTCTTGGCAAGCCCCGAACACCAACTTCCGCAATATCTTCCCC
>JAJRYY010000005.1 GCA_024275565.1 Planctomycetota bacterium | reverse complement strand
TGGGTTAGCAGGGTGTCGCGGCGCGGTCGTGAGCGGTTGGTACAACTGGGGTGGAGTGAGAACTTGGAAGATTCTGGAAGACAGGCGGTTGGTACACAGGTGGTTGGTACACAGGCGGTAGGTACACAGGCGGTTGGAATACAGGCGGGATGCGAGCATATGAGCAGGCGAAGAAGCGTCGGAATTTTGCTGGTCGCCCTCGTTGGCCTGCAATGTCATCAGTCCGTCAACACGATTCAGGCTGAAAACGTCAGGCTTGTCAGCGGCGCCGAGCCATCGACAGCGACTGCAACAGCGACTGCGACGACAGCGATGACGGCAACGACGGTCTCTGCGAGGGTGGTATCTGCGGACACAGCCTCAGCGACACCGGGGGTGGATCCTGTTGGGAAGCACCGTCTGTTCGCGCCCTTCGATCCTTCGCTGGCACGATTGGCTGAGAATGACCCGCGAGCGTTTCTGACGCATTGCGGTGATGCGTACGCCAGCAACGGTATCAAGGACTACACCTGTCTGTTTCTCAAGCAGGAAGAAGTTCACGGGAAGTTGAAGAAACTACAGCATATCGAGGTCGATTATCGACGAACGCCTCAAAGCGTCATGATGCACTGGGTGAAAAACGCGACGCAGGCGTCCAAGGCTATCTATGTTGCGGATCGCTGGTTGGATTCTTCCGGTGGTGAGATGGCGTGGTTCAAGCCTTCCGGTGCGTTGATCAAGCTGGTGGTTCCGAAGGTGAAGCTGTCGCTTGATGAGAAGCGTGTGAAGAATTCGTCGCGACGCAGCATCGACCAGTTTGGGTTCAAGCCAACCCTGGACCTGATTGTAAAGTATGTGGAAAAAGCACATGAAGACGGGGTGCTCGATCTCCGCTACATCGGCGAATCATCTGTCGATGGACGCAAGACATTCCTCTTTGAACGTCACCTGCCGTACACCGGTCAGGAAGAACCCTATCCAGACGCCCTGTTCCGGTATCACATCGATCAGGAGTGGCTGGTCCCGGTCGCCTGTTATTCCTACGCCGATACGAAGGGCGAGAAGCTCCTCGGTAGTTATGTGGTGACGAAGGTTCGTTTCAATGTCGGGTTGACGGAAGACGATTTCGACCCCGAAAAGGAGTTTTGATCAGTTTTGGGGGTGGCGGAGCATTGGCGGGCAAGCCGTCAGTGCATACTCGGTGGGCATCAACCTTCCTCGACGACCGGACCCCTGGCGGTCGTCAACTCCGCCTGTGTCTCAGGTTGGCAGGTCGTCCTGTGGGCGAATCTGCCCTCTTCCGCTTGACCGTTTCATCGTGAATTTCTATCTTGACGACCATTGTGGAAAATAAAACAACCGAACTCAATCTCGTGACGGGTGGGACCGGACTGCTTGGCAGTCACATCGTCGAGCAACTCTGCAAGCGTGGGCGCCGCGTGCGGGCGCTCGTGCGGCGTGGCAGTGATACGTCCTGGCTTAAGACCCAACCCGTCGAAATCTGCGAGGGTGACATCACTCTCCCTGAATCACTCACTAAAGCTTGTGAAGGCGTCACGCGTGTGTACCACGCGGCTGCTCGGGTTGGCGACTGGGGTCCGTGGGAGGAATTCCAGCAGATTTCGATCGATGGTACGAAAAACCTCCTTGAGGCCGCGACTGGTGCGGGGGTGAAGCGGTTCCTGCATATTAGTTCGATCAGTGCGTATGGGCATGTGGATGGTGATGGGTTGGTGATTGATGAATCCGCCCCGCTTGGTCAGTGCCTGAACAAATGGAGCTATTATAGTCGCGCGAAAGTGGCTGCTGAGGCGTTGGTCTGGGCTGCGTCTCGTGCCGGGAAGATCGAGGTTTCAGTGATTCGTCCGAGCTGGTTGTATGGTCCTAGAGATCGTGCAACGCTTGCGCGGATGGTGACTGCGCTTCGGGCCGGGAAGACGAAGTTGATTGGCGATGGTACGAACCGCCTGAATGTGGTGCATGCTGCGAATGTTGCGGAGGCTTCCATTTTGGCGGCTGAGTCTGAGGCTGGTATCGGCGAGGCGTTTAATTGCAGCAATGACGGTGTGATGACGCAGGCGGGTTATTTTAACGCGATCGCGGCTGCCATCGGCGAAAAGCCCGTGACGAAGACGGTTCCCTACAAGGTGGCGAAGACGGCTGCCCTGATGTTCGAGATCGTGGGGCATCTGTTCGGGCTGAAGAAGCCGCCACTGGTGACGCGGTATTCGGTATGGCTGATCGGAAGACACAGTTTTTTTGAGACGAAGAAGATCAAGGACCAGTTGGGCTGGGAATCGACGATTTCTTACGAAAAGGGGATCCCCGGGGCTGTGGAGTGGTATCTCCGGGAATGTGAGACAGGCAGCACCCCCGTCGGAATATCCGCCGCGCGAGCATAGTTTGGTATCACAGAGCAAGGGGTTCGAGCGTCTGGGTCGCAGCCGCAGCCGCAGTTGCAGTCGCAGTCTTGGCGTGGTCGGTTTCGCCGCAACGATGGATCATCAATAGAGGAGACTATCCAGTGCCACAGTCCGGGAATATTCGCCCGTCTTCCATCGAGCGCGATGTGCGTGAACGGTACGCCGATGCAGCCTCTCACGTCGAAGCCTGCCTCTGCTGCCCCTCGGATGCGTACGATCCTGCTCTTCTCTCGCGCGTACCCGACGAAATCATCGATGTGGATTATGGATGCGGGAATCCGACGAAGTGGGTTCGCGAGGGGGAGGTCGTGGTCGATCTCGGGAGCGGAAGCGGTAAGGCATGCTACATCGCCAGCCAGATTGTGGGTGAGAACGGTCGCGTCATTGGTGTGGATTTTAATGAACCGATGCTGGAAATCGCCCGAAAGCACCAGCGTGCTTTTGCTGACGCGATTGGCTACGACAACATGAGGTTCTGCAAGGGTCGGATTCAGGATCTGGCGTTGGACCTCGAATCGCTCGAGCAGGAACTGGCGAAATCACCGATCGACAATGCCGACAAATTCCTGGCGATTCAGGATTATGCGGACGAGCTCCGGTCGACGCGTCCGATGATCGCTGACAACAGCGTGGACTGCGTGCTGAGCAACTGCGTATTGAATCTGGTTCAGCCAGCAGAGAAGGCGAAGCTGTTTTCCGAACTGTATCGCGTGTTGAAGCGTGGTGGGCGATGCGTCATCAGCGACATCGTGAGCGACGAGGACATCCCGCGCCATCTGCAGGAGGATTCCAAACTCTGGAGCGGGTGCATCAGTGGTGCTTTCCGGGAGGACCTGTTCCTGAAGGCGTTCGAGGATGCGGGTTTTTATGGTGTGGAAATCCTGGATCGCTCGGCTGAACCTTGGCAGGTTGTAGAGGGGATCGAGTTTTTTGCGGTCACGGTTCAGGCGTACAAGGGCAAGGAAGGACCGTGTCTGGATCGCAATCAGGCGGTGATTTATCGCGGACCGTGGAAGGCTGTCACGGATGACGATGGGCATACGTTGTTTCGTGGCGAACGAATGGCCGTCTGTGCGAAAACGTTTCGGGTTTATTCAAATGGTCCATACGCGGAGGACATTATTCCCGTCGAACCGCGCACGGCGATCCCGCAGGACTCCGCCACCGAATTCGATTGCAGTCGGAACACCCGCCGACATCCCCGCGAATCCAAGGGTGAGGACTATTCCGAGACGCATCTCTCCGACGGCGATGCCTGCTCCGGACCAAATTGCTGCTGAGCGTAAATGACCGTGGTCTTACGCTTGAAATATTAGTCGTGTCGGCGCACGCTGATGTAGTCTCCGATCGCCTTCGGATCCTTGGCGTACTCTGTCGCGGTTTCCCAGGTGATTTCGCCACGCCCTGCAAGCGACGCCAGACTTTCATCAAGCGCGACCATGCCATCTTTACGGCCTGTCTGAATCACGCTTTCTATCGCTTCGATCTTGCCGTTCCGAATGGCGGACCGCACCGCGTGCGTGACGTTCAAAACCTCCATCGCCAGTACGCGTTTCTGCCCCGCCCTGGCTGACGGTACGAGATGCTGACACACGACGTATTTCAAGGATAAACCCAGCTGCGTCCGAATATCATCCTGAATCTCGTATGGAAACAGATCGATGAACCGCGTGATCGCACCTTTTGCATCCTGCGTATGCAATGTAGAGAAAATGAGATGTCCAGTCTCGGCTGCACTGAGCGCCATCTGAGCCGTCTCACGATCCCGAATCTCACCGACCAGAATCACGTCCGGATCCTGCCGCAGACCATAGACGAGTCCGTCGTAAAAGGAGGCGACATCGACCCCGACCTCGCGCTGCGTAATCAGCGACGAACCCATGGGCGGATAGACATATTCTATGGGCTGCTCTACGGTGATGATCCGGCGGTTCTGATTCTGCCCCATTTCCCGAACCAGGCCAGCCAGGGTCGTCGTCTTACCAGAACCCGTAATGCCCGTCAGAATGACCAGCCCCTGACGCATGGCAAGGAACCGTTCCGCCAGATCCGTCGGAAACCCCATCCACGCAAACGATGGAATTTCGCCGGGAATATGCCTCAAGCACGCAGCCAGCTCTCGCTGAGCGAAAAATGCATTCAACCGAAACCGGTCCACCCGCGATCCCGTGACCGTCTCCACCGAACAATCCAGATTCCGCGTCGCCTGCAACGCTTCCCACTGCGTCTCGCTGACGATCGCCCGGATCATCCCCGAAACTGCCTCACCCGACAGGGCACCGTCCGATAATCCATCAGCCCCCAGAGGTCGGAGCTGTCCATGTGTCCGAACCGTCGGCGGATACCCCACCACAAGGTGCAGATCGCTGCTCTCGCTGGCAACCGTCTCATTCAGAAGCTGAAATATCATCTTTGGGTCGGGCATCAGGTTTGACTCCGTTTATTCGTTCGACCTCTCCCTGCTGGTACCACGAACCCGGGTGTCCGTTGCGGTGGGTGTTCCTCGATTGACTGCTCTCAAATGCCATGCATCCTGGATTTCTTCAAAGCGACCCTCGAACACCTTTCGATGCCATAAATCGACACGCTTCGCCACCTCCAACGCCAGGCCATCCATCACCCCAGGTGATGCTTCTACGACAAACCCCAGCTCTTCGAGACATACCGGTTCCACCGCCCCCTCCTCAACCTCGCGCGATGCGGTCCGAATATTGATCCCGATCCCGGTAATCAGGGCTGTCATCTCGTCGCCCACGACGATCGACTCCGTCAGAATCCCCCCCAGTTTTCGACCATCCACATAGAGATCGTTGACCGGTTTAAGTCCCACTTCAATGTTCGCCAGATCTCCCAGTACGTCCACGCAGGCGATACCGGCTGACAGAGTGAATTGTGTCGTCTCCCGGGCAGGTCGAAATGGGCGACGATGGACGACCGATAAGTACAATCCCGCATCCTTCGGCGACGACCACGATCGGCCACGCGTACCCCTGCCAGCCAACTGCTCCCGGGTCGTGATGAACGCGACATCCTCAATCTCGCCGGATTCCAGCAACCGCTTCGCCTGCTCGTTGGTCGAATCTAACGAATGATATGAAAATCGTTGCATGGCTGAGACCATCCCACCGACGTCCATTGCCTCACGCATCGCCCAGCCGTACCAATATCGCACCCTGCTCCACGAGATCGCCTTCGGAACAGAGAATTTCGGTTACAGTGCCACTGTGCGGCACTGAGAGTGACATCTCCATCTTCATGGACTCCATCACAATCAGCGATTCATGGGCCTCAAAACCGGCTCCGGGTTTTGCGACGATCTGCAAGATGGTACCCGGCATCGGGGATTTCAGTGTGTCTGAAATGATTGCAGCACCGCTTTTTCCGCCTCGACGGGGTGCGGAATTTACATTTTCCAGCTCGTAGACCTCGCCATCCAGCCACACATGTGTTCGATCGTCCTGGGTGTAGGTGTAAAAGCACGACACACGTCCCTGCTGCGTCATCCACCCCCGTCCGGAACCATCTGCCTGCAGGTGAATTTCCTGCTCATGGTCGTCGATTTTCACCAGGTGCGACGCGCCGTTCTGCCCGGCGTTTTTTAAGCGGTGTAATTCGACGGTCCGGATGTCCTCGGTTCCAATCTGTTTCAAGCGTAGCTTCATGATGCCAATGTCCTCCATCCGCCAGACACGCCCCATGGCGACTGGTCGGAAGTACCACGTGTTGATCCGTCGCGCGTGTCGCTTTGTGTCGCATTCGATATCCCGCCAGATGCCAGCCGCTTCCCGGATACCAGCAGTTTCCCAGATGCCAGCATCTTTCCGGCTGCTGCTGCGATGTACGCGTCTTCGGGGATTGCAGTGTTGCTGGAAATTTCGTGTTCTGTCAGGAACTGGGTGTGGGTTGCTCCTGAGGTGAATTCCGGATGCTCGATGACACGCCGCAGGAACGCGATGTTGTGTGTGACGCCGAGGATGACGAATCGACTCAAGGCCCAGCGCATGCGACGGAGGGCAGCGTCGCGATTTTGTCCGGTGCAGATCAGCTTGGCGAGCATGGGGTCGTAGTGGACTGAGACCTCCGAGCCGGTGGATACGCCGCTATCCACGCGGATACCTGGACCCGTGGGTGGGACATAGCAGCCTATGCGCCCGGTTGAGGGCATGTAATTATTTGTCGGGTCTTCAGCGTAGATTCGACACTCGATGGCGTGGCCACTTTGTCGGAGGGTCTCCTGCGTGAAGGGGAGTTTTTCGCCGCTGGCGACCAGGATTTGTGCTCTGACCAGGTCTGCGTGGACTGTTTCTTCCGTGATGGGGTGTTCGACCTGCAGGCGCGTGTTGACCTCCAGGAAGTAGTAACTGCCATCATCTGCCAGGATGAATTCGACAGTGCCCGCGTTCTGGTAGCCGAGGGCTTTTGCTGCCTTTACGGCTGAGCTGCCCATTTTGTTGCGGAGGTCGTCGGAGAGTATCGGGCAGGGTGTTTCCTCGATGATTTTCTGGTGGCGACGCTGGATCGAGCATTCGCGTTCGAAGAGGTGGACGGCGTTTCCGTGGGCGTCGCCGAAGATCTGGAATTCGACGTGGCGACAGCGGGTGATGTATTTTTCGAGGAATATGCGGCTGTCGCCGAACGCGTTGCCTGCTTCGCGGGCGGCGGCTGCGAGTGCTGCCGGGAGGTCTTCGGATCGATCGACGAGGCGCATTCCCTTTCCACCCCCGCCGGCTGCTGCTTTGACGAGGAGTGGGTATCCGATCTTGTCTGCCTCTCGCTGGAGCTCGGTTTCTGAGGTATTTGCGGACCCGGACCATCCTGGGAGGACGGGGACGCCTGCGTCCTGCATGGTTTTTTTGGCGATGATTTTGTCACCCATCTGCCGGATGACTTCGGGGGTGGGTCCGATAAAGGTGATGCCTGCTTTGGCGCAGTTTTCGGCAAAAGCGGCGTTTTCGGAGAGGAAGCCGTAACCGGGGTGGATTGCGTCGACGTTGTGCTGTCTGGCGAGGGCGATGATTTTGTCGGCGCGGAGGTAGGTGTCGGCTGAGGAATCGCCCTCAAGGAGGTAGGCTTCGTCAGCGGATGCGACGTGGTTGGCTGCGCTGTCCGGGTTTGAGTATACGGCGACGGTCCGGATGCCCATGGTCTGGAGCGTGTGTGCGATTCGGACGGTTATTTCGCCACGGTTTGCGATGAGTACTTTTTTGAACATGATGGTGAGAGGATAGGCGAATTCGATGGAATCGTCACGTTGGATGTACCTGGATGCTATAGGCTTGGTCCGTTGTCGGGTCCGAGCATTCTCTCGCGGATGACGACGATGGGGGGCATCCCGCGTGCGAGGAATGTGTCGTGGAATCCTTTGAGTGTGAACCGGCTTCCCATCTTGCGTCGGTAGTCGTCTCGAAGTTTGAGGATCTGGAGTTTTCCGAGCGTATATTTGAAGTATCCGGGATCGAATGTACCTCGGACAGCCTCTCGCCGGGCAGTAATCTCGCTGACAAAACCTTTGAACATAAAGAGTTGCGTCGCCTCGTCCACGGACATGCCCATCGTGTGCATCCTGATCGCACTCACAAAGCGGCAGTTCCGCATCAATGCGTCCTGCAACTGCGCCATTTCGTAGAGCGGATCTCCGTCGTGGATGCCAGCTTCGATCATCATCTGTTCGGTATAATGTGCCCAGCCTTCTGCCCCGGCGTAACTGACGAACGCTTTCTGGACGGCGGTTGGTGCGAGGTTTGAATGGAGAAACTGGACGTAGTGTCCTGGGTAGGCTTCGTGAACGGAGACGTTTCGGGCGACGTATTTGTTGAAATCTGCGAGCCAATCGGCCTGCTGCTTCAGGGGCCAACTCGGGTCGGCTGGTGTGACGTCGTAGTATGCCTCCGTCGCGACCATTTCGAACGGACCTGGCGTATCCATCATGGCAGACGCCCATCTTGCAAAACTCGGCGTTTCTGTGACAACGGCGCGAACGGGCGATGGAATCGTGATGACCTCGCGATCGATGCAAAACTGACGGATGCTCTCCAGTTCGTCTGCGATTTCCGGGATCAGACGATCGTTCGCGTAGGCAGCCCGACGCGTCATGTCGATGATATCGCTGACGGTTTTTCCGGGGTAATGCTCGTGCGTGATCGCCCTTGCCCGCGACAGATTCCGCTCCAGGTCCTTCTCGGCGATCGTCAACAATGCGGGAACCGACAATGCGACTCCCTCAGTATCTCGCAGCAACCGCTCAAAGCGCTTCTCGCCAATCGCGAACGAGTCCACGGCGTATGGGAGTTTTCCTCTTCGGAGTTTGGCGATGAATCCACTGACCGCCAGCGATGCACGGTCGGCTGATTTCCGCAAGGCTGATTGCGTGTTGACATCCTTTACGCCGGAAAAGGACGCGGGGACGTCGCGCCGCATGAACTCAGCAGCCCCTTCGAGCATCTGGATGCCAGCTTCGCAGAGTGCATTGGGGAGTATGTCATCCAAGGTTTTGTACGCGGTGTCGTAGTAGGCCGGAACTCTTTCAAGCAGCGAGATTGCTACCTTTGCACGCATTTCGGGTGAGGCGTAATTGCGACGCATCACGTTCAGCAACCCCCACCCGACATCGTAGGTCATCGGGTTTGTGCGATGGACAGCGAGCGCCTCCCACTGAAAAAGCTCTTCGCCAATCTGAAACTGCAATACACGGAAGTCCACACGCTCGTCTGCATCGAGCTGATTGATGTCGACACTCTGCAGTCGCCGCAGTGTGTTATGATTGAACACCACCCAGTAGGCGACTGCATCGCGCGACCGGTCAGGAAGTCGTCCATCGTATGCATGCAGGCCCGCTGTTGCAGCCCGAATCGGGTTGAACGTCCAGAACGCCTCCAGATAATCATGCGACAACCGCTCCAGACGCAACGAAGCCTCACGCGATTGCGCGGGTGTGGTGGGAGGCGAAGGGGTTCTGTCGGGAATCGGAGCATCGGCAGACATCGACGAGGGCGCAAAGCCCATCATCACAACGGCCGCCATCCACAGTCCGACCGTCTTCATCGTCCGAGTCGTCCGATTCATCCAGCGTATCCGCATTCGCATCCAGCGTGTCCCCATTTGGATCCAGCGTGTTCCCATTTGTCTGTGCGTGCAGTTTCGATCAACGGCGAAACTTCGATTTACATATAGAGTCCGCCATTGATGTTGATGACCTGCCCTGTGACAAAGGATGCTTGTGGTGCTGCCAGGAATCGGACTGCCCTTGCGACTTCATACGGCTTGCCGAGTCTGCCCATCGGCGTCATTTTTCTGACCATATCGAGTGCTTCGGTGGAGACGGCTGCGGTCATGTCGGTTTCGATGAATCCTGGCGCGACAGCATTACAGGTGACGCCTTTGGCTGCTACCTCGCGTGCGAGTGTTTTCGTGAATGCGATGAGTCCGCCCTTGGCGACTGCGTAATTTGACTGCCCGAAATTTCCCATCTGTGCGACGATGGAGGTGATGTTGATCAGGCGTCCCCATTTTCGTTCACACATCTGCGGAAGCAACGCACTGGTGATGTTGAATGGACCGTCGAGATTGACCAGCAGGACCGAATGCCACTGGTCGCTGGTCATTTTCATAAACGACCGATCGCGTGTTATTCCTGCGTTGTTGACGACGATGTCCACCCGCCCGAACTCATTCATGATCTGCTCGATCATGATGCTCGTGTCCTCCTCCTGGGAAACGTCCGCCTGAAACGCCTTTGCTTTTACGCCCATCGCCATTAATTCGTTTGCAACCTGTTCGGCAGCTTCCTTGCTGTTCTGGTAGTTCACCGCCACATCGCTGCCCGCTTCCGCGAGTGCGATACAGCATGCCCGCCCAATTCCGCGTGACCCGCCCGTAATCAGCGAAACCTTTCCATCGAGTTCCATGATGTTACCCTTTCAGAAGATGCGACACCGAGGCGAATCGTTCCCAGGATTCGCAACCCAACGACTTTGCCTGCAGGATCATCGTGACAGATACCCGCGCATTGTAAAGCGGCGACCCCCGATTCCCAAGGGCCGCCGCCGAATTCATTTCATCAAAGATGTCGCGAGGCTTTGCGTTTGCAAAAAAGCAAGGTCAATCTGTCGATGTCAAGCAGTGGGATGCCACCCCGCGTCCGCCCACAACTGCCCACTTACGGTGGAGTTGCGGATCATGAAGCAAACCGCGTCGGCGATTTCCTCCGGGTGGATCAGGCGACGAAGCTGCGTCTGCGGGAGGACATTTTTTGCGATGTAATCGGTACCCATCGCTCGAACCATGGCAGTATCGGTGAACCCGGGGTGAATAATCGCACAGCGCACTCCGTGGAAAATCGCCTCCGCCGCCAGGGTCGCCTGTGCACCTTCCAGGCCCGATTTCGCGGTTGCATAGGAGATCTGACCCTTGTTTCCGGCTGACGAGACTGATCCGATGAGAATAATACAGCCCTGGACCCCTTCCTCGGGATTCCATTTACCGGAGTTTTTGTTGTGACGCTCCTGTGCGACGCTGCCGATCGTTTCAATTCCCCAGAAAATTGGAGCTGTCAGATCAACGCCGATGACGCGATTGAACATATCTTCGTCGTAGAGGTCCACCTCACCCGTTTCGCGGTCGATTTTGACGGCAAGACGGTCACGCGTAATACCAGCCGCCGGAACGCAAATCGACACTGCACCGTAGAGGCTTTGCATTTCGGAAAACACATGACGCCGGAAGTCACTATCCGTCACGTCACCCTGAAACGGAACCAGCACCTTGCGACCAAATCGCTCGTTGGCTTTGTCGGTGAAGGAGGCCACGTCTTCGAGCTGATCCACCACCGCTACCGCACGAACACCCTCGCGTGCCATCGCCAGGCATACTGCCCGCCCGATCCCTCGCGCACCACCGGTCACGACCGCTACATGCTTGCTCATCTCCAGACGGTGCGAGTTCTCATCACGCCACTCTGAACTGCCATTATGTCCATTCGTTCCACTCATCACCAAAATCCCTTTCGAGCATCACTCAGTCGCTCAGTTGTTCAGTCGCTCAGTTGTTCAGTCGTTCAGTTGCTCAGTTGTTCAGTTGCTCAGTTGTTCAGGCGTTCAGTTGTTCAGGCGTTCAGTTGTTCAGTCGTTCAGTTGCTCAGTTGTTCAGGCGTTCAGTTGTTCAGGCGTTCAGTTGCTCAGGCGTTAAGGTGTTCAATCTTTCAGGCGTTCGGATCGTTCGTTCAACCACTCACAAACCTGAGGCCAGAGATCACGGTGGGCACGCGAACCGACTGCCATTCCGATATGACCGGCTGGGAACGCGATCGCTTTTCGATCACTGGAACCCACTGCGTCATTGAATGGCTGACTTTGTCCGCATGGCACGAGATGATCGTGTGTTGCCATCAAATTCAGGATAGGACAGGTGATATTCTTCAAATCGACGGTGCGGTTGCCGAGTTTCAGTTTGCCCTGAATCAGCAGATTCTGCTGAAAACAATATTTTACAAACTGTCGAAATGTCTCGCCCGCCACCGGAATATTGTCATTCAACCATGTCTCCATGGCGAAGAAATCTTCAAGAAATTTTTCGTCTTCCATCTTGTCATAGAAGTTGAAATATTTCTCCATATAGTTCTGCACCGGCTTGAGCATCTGAAAGGTCGACTGCAACCAGTCCGCCGGCGCATTCCCATACACTTCGATCATCTTGTCCACATCGAAGTATTTCTCATCGGTCCAGACGCTCAGAAGGCTCTCTTTGGTCGACCAGTCGACAGGGGCAGCCAGCAGCATCAGATTTTTGATTTTATCGGGGTTCAGGGCGGTATACATCGCACTCAACGATCCACCCATGCAATAACCCAGCACGTTTACCTTGTCCGACCCTGTCCGCTCGCGAATGTTGTCGATCATGTGGTCCAGGTATCCGTCCACATAATCCTCGATCGCCAGAAAACGATCACCATCTGTCGGAACGCCCCAGTCCGCATTGTACACATCATGTCCCGCATCCAGGAAATGACGCACCACGCTTTTGTTCTCGCGGAGATCCAGAATGTAAGGTCGATTGATCAATGCAAAAACGACCAGCAGCGGCGTCTTGAATTCCTTCGGTGTGTCCGTTTCATAGTGCAGCAGACGCAGCGTATCTTCACGATACACCGTGCGCGTGGGCGTCGCACCAACCCGAACCTGTTTGGCAATCTCAGCAATGCGCGGCATGGCAGACATCTTTTCCATGAACTTCTGCCACTGCTCCATCATCGCTTCCGGCGTCTGCATCCACGGCAACTCTGCGGTCGTCGTCATCCCAACATCTCCTCAATACTCATAAACCAGCCTACCCGCGTGACTTGCTCTTACTGCGTGTCGATTTCGAGACCGGGGTGTCACTTCCTGATCTGTTCTGCTCCAGACGCTCGACCCGTTCACATAGTTCTTCCAGCTTACCAAGAACACGTTCTTCCATTCCCCGGAGCAGTAGAACCATATGGTCCGAGTCGCTGCGCGTCGGCATCTGCATCGTCTGAAGACCGGATTGCAGAAACTGGTTCAACTGCTGCTTGAACGCCAACGCGTTGTCCATGCTCTTCTTCATCGAATCCAGGAACTGTTCGCTGCGCATATACTCCTCAGCCTGTTCCGTCATCGACGAGAATAACGCCTTCCGCATCTGGTCCATCATCTCGGGCGTTGGCTGCGGAGGTGTCATCCCCGGCATCCCATTCATCCCCGGCATCGCCATACGACCCATCATATCAGACCACATCCGCGTAAACGGATCCTGCGTCCCAAACGAATTACCATCAGACATAAGATGCTCCAGAATCAACTGCCAACAAACATCATTCGCATCGCTCTATGGCGATCGCACTGGCTTCACCGCCACCAATGCACAAGCAGGCTATACCGATCTTCTTCTCGCGAATCCGAAGTGCGTTCATCAGCGTCACCACGATCCGGGCACCCGTCGCCCCAATCGGATGACCCATCGCAACTGCACCACCGGACACATTCACCTTCTCGTGAGGAAGATTCAATTCCTTCATCGCAACCAGCGTCACCACCGAAAACGCCTCATTGATCTCAAACAGATCAACATCGTCCATCTTCAGGGACAACTGATCGCACAACTTCTTAATGGCATGAATAGGAGCCACCGTGAACTGGGGTGGCTCCATCGCGACATTGGTATGACCCAGAATCCGGGCACTGCATTTGATTCCCAGACTCCGGGCACGATCCTCACTCACAACCACCGCTGCGGCAGCACCGTCGCTGATCCCGGATGCATTCCCGGCGGTCACCGAGCCATCCGAACCAAACGCAGGCCTCAATTTGCGAAGCTTCTCTTCATTAAAACGCGTCGGCTCTTCGTCGCGATCGACTACGATAACACCCTTGCGACTCTTCACCTCGACCGGCACGATCACCGATTCAAAATGACCAGCCTCCTGAGTGGCCAATACACGGCGAAAACTCTCAATCGAAAACGCATCCTGTTCCTCGCGAGAAATCCCAAACTCCGACGCACACGTATCACCACAAGTACCCATATGCACATTGTTGTACACGTCCCACAAACCATCGTGGACCATCGAATCCAGAATCTCGCCGTGTCCAAGCCGATAACCCTGTCGAGCTTTCGGCAACAGATACGGAGCACGCGTCATACTCTCAGTACCGCCAGCCACAATCAGTGAAGCATCCTCACACTGAATCGCCTGGGCAGCGTGTATGATCGCACGCAAGGAAGATCCGCAAACCTTGTTGATCGTCGTAGCACCACACGAAACAGGCAGTCCCGCGCCAACGGCTGCCTGTCGTGCTACATTCTGACCCTGACCAGCACCAATCACATTGCCGAACAAAACCTCGTCAACGTCATCAACACCGATTCCAGCACGCTCGATCGAAGCCGAAATTGCGATGCTTCCTAGCTTCGCAGCCGAAACTTCTGCAAACGCACCATTCAACATTCCCAGCGGAGTCCGTGACCCGCCAGCCAGATATACATTCTTGAGCATCTATGCAGCCCTTTATCACAACCCTCGGACCACACGAAGGAGTGGCCACCGTAATTACGCTTCAATATCAACGAACATCGCCAATATCCCAGACGCCGCCGGCAGCCCCGCAGCAACCCGTACCCTTCCTGGATACACACCCTTCCGGGCAGTCTCACCCCGAAGGCAACAATACCCTCAAGGCAGGAGTCACTACGCCCACGCAACAACAGGAGACTTACTTGGAGCTCTTGCTGTTACCCTTCGTCGCGGTCGTGCCAGCCGCAGTATTCGCACCATTTGTATTCGCACAGCAAGCGTTCTTCGCCATCGACGAAAAACTCTCAAACATCTCAGTGTTCGCCTGGGCAAACGTGTCAACACTCGAACGCATCGTGTCAAACGACGTACGCCACATCTTCATCGCATGATCAAAAGCATTTGCATCCGCCACGAAAGAACCCGTCGAGTTCTGGCAGGCATCAAATGCACCCTTCATCATCTCCATCCCACGCTTCGACTGCTCGTCGAACATCGTCTGGAATGTATCAAGCTGCTTCTTGGTCGTCGGGAAGACCTCTTTCGTCATCTTCTCAAACTGCGACTGCACCTGCTCCATACCCTTGCTGAAATCACTACCCTTACCGAACATCTCATTCTGGCCGAACATGGCGTTGTTTCCGAACATGGCAGTGTTCTTACCCAGCGTGTCGCTCCAGAATCGGGCAGTCTCCTCCTGAAACTTCATCCCCGTACCCAATGCCTTGCTGAACGTCTCGGTGGCATGACCAAACGATTCCGTCGCCTGCTGGAACATGTCATTCATGAAAATCTTGCTCTCATTCATTGTTGCCATTGTAACTTCCTTTCGCTATTGCAAAAAGACCTTGTTTCCGCTTTTGCAAAATGACTCTGCACCCGACAAAGTCTTTATTACACCATTCATATCGTCAATATAACCCGCACAACCTGAATAGTCAAGAAATATTTTTGCAATTGCACAAAACTCGGCTGCGATCGTAACCGTGTGCTACCAAAGTACTTAAGGAAACATGGCAGGAAAGTTCTTGATTAATTTACGTTTTCGCGTCATGATGTCCGAACGTCCCGGTACATCAGGAGCCACCCACAATGACGAACGCCGAAAAACCGAAAAATGACAACATGCAATCGCAAAATGACAACACCGGACCGCAGGAACTCATCATCAAAAAGTACACCAACCGCCGTTTTTATGACACCACGCGGAGCTGCCACGTCACGTTGACGCAAATGCACGACCTCGTCTGCAACGGATACGACGTCAGCATCACCGACGCAAAATCCGGCACCGACATCACAAACGCTGTCCTCACGCAGATCATCCTCGAGCGAGATGCCCCAAAACTCAGCATTTTTCCCTCCTCCGTCCTCCATCAGGTCATCCGAACCCAGCAGGAATACCTCGGTTCTGTTATCGAGCAGTTCTTTGCAAAAGTGCTCCAATCCCAGCGGAACTCACAGGAGCAGTGGTCCAGTTTCCTCCGAAACACGCTCGGACCCTTCATGCCCCCAGGAGCGGCAGACTGGACAAAAACGATCAATCAGGCATTTCGATTTCCCGGAATAAGCCCGGTAATCCCTTCAAACTCAGCACCTGAACCCCCGCCAGCGTCCCAGACAGCTTACCAGGCAGCGTCCCAGTCAGCCTCAACGTCTGCTTCCCGGTCTGAAACGCCGGACGGCGACATCCCAGACGCCCCATCCGCCCCGGACGCCCCAACGACATCCACCCCAACGACAGCAGACGACGAAATCCGTCTCCTTCGAGAACAGCTCCAGTCACTCTCAAAAACGGTTGAGCACCTCACCAGTGACAAACACCTCACCAGTGACGATAAAGAGGGTTAGTCCGAACCAGACGTTTTCTCCTCTCAAATACGTCATTTACGGCCTGGAAACGCGTATTTCCGCGATATAGAAAATATTTAGTTAGCGGGGGGTAGTTTACCGTTGACACGCCATTATTATCAGACGATAATGCGGGAGCAGCGCTTCTGTGGGATTCGGGGGCTCATTTCATTATCAGAAACAAACGTTTGTTTCACTGATTCCCGACCCATGGGCGACGCGTTAGTAAGAGGTTTGTACAGATGGCTGAAGGC
>JAJRYY010000004.1 GCA_024275565.1 Planctomycetota bacterium | reverse complement strand
ATTTTCGGTTTTTTTACGGCCACGGATCGGTGTTTTCTGTAAGTTATGGCTGGGCCTGGGGTTGGGCCTTGTTTGGGGTATGAAAAAAGTTATGGAATTGAGTTGTGGCAGGCGATTTGCGACGTGTGGGGAGGGGGCATGTGCGCGAATCGTCGGGTTGTGTCCGACATCCCTGCTACGCCGGAATCGTCAATGGGAGCATCAGCCACTGATATGCGTGGTACACGAAGGAACCGACGGCGAAGATGAAGAGCGCAGATACGAACCTATGGGGCCAAATCAACCAGCCGTAACATTCCGTCAATTGCCCCGGAATACGCCAAAGGTATTTGAGAAGCTTTCCGTTTGGCCCCCGCCCATCTATGCGGTATCGCGGTGAGAATCCCGACCGCTCCTCCGCGTCGCGCATGGGGGCTACTATCCAAGTCAACAACCCCCTGCAGAAGTTGTAAGCGATCAGTGCAAGCGCTGTGCCCCAGAAGGTCCAGCCTTTGTCCAAACCGATGATGAGTCGCCAGACGCTGGACTTGCGCCACCCCTCCTTGTTCTCGCTCGGTAGTCGTTCGTTGATGGCTGTTAGAGAATCCTGCATTGGTTTTGCCATGGCGTGTTGGTCGATTTCCAGTTTGTCGGCGACGGATTGCAGATTCGCCATACACTGCTTCACTTCCTCTTGAATGTGATTGATTCCTACCCAGCCTGCTGTCTTGGCGACATAGGGAATCATGAAGGCAGTCAACATCAAGATGTTGAATATGATCCGGGGGCCTGTGTAGCTTCTTCGCAATATCGACCACGGATCACTCGCTCGTGCGGAAAAGTGTGCGTTCTTAATAAGCGTTGAATCCAGTCTAAGACCTGTCGTATTTCTTAAATCAGTATTCTCCAATAGAGCATCTGCCAGAACCGCGTTCCTTAGATTGGCATAATTAAGACTTGCGTTCTTGAGGTTCGCATCAAGGAGTAATGCATTTTCAAGATGCCCATCCGAAAGATTCACATTTTCCATGTCAGCAATCATCAGGTCCGCATTCTTGAGGTTTGCATTCTGCAGCTTGGCGTTCTTCAAGTGCGAATACACCAGTTGCGCATTCTCGAGGTTGGCATTTTCTAGATTCGCGTTCTCTAGGTGCGCACCTCCCAGGGTCGCGTTCACTAGGATGGCACTCTTCAGATTCGCGTTTTTCAAATTTGCTTTTGGCATATATGCATTCGCCAGCTTGGCATCAGACAATTCTGCGTTGGCCAAGTCTGCCTCGGACAAATCCGCGCCCTGCAAGTCTGGTATCACATTCGGGTTTTCCTCGCGCCATTTGTTCCAAGCGGCCACTCCCTTCATGAGTATTGCAAGATGCTCGGGGTTAGGCTGTGGCTCGTCTTCGCGTGATTCTGTTTTGTCTTCTGCCATGACTTCTCCCCTTTCCATTGGCCGTCCGCCGAGCTGCTGAACGAATCACACTTGCTCACGTTGGACGTCATTGATCCTGGAGCGCGTGTGCTCATCGTGGCAGAGTATAGCACTCTTTGGCGAAATCCTCTTGCCTCCTGCATTTCGGCAGGCAGCCCGCCCCCGCCCCGGAAAAAAAGAAGGTGCGTCCGGGACGCACCCTACGTTGCTGATTCTCAGTGCGGGGACGGTTGTGTATAGGGGGCGGGGTGTGATTGCGGCGTAGTTTTTGGGGGTGCGTCGTTGTGCGTCGATGGCGACGATGGCGGGCGCGGACCGATCTTCGCGGTTCAGTATTTTGAAAAATCGAGGTTCGTCCGGGACGCACCCTACGTTGGCTCGGCTGCGTATGGTGGCGGCAGGTCAACCTTTCGCCTTGAGGCGAAAGAACGACCTGCCCTACCCGGCTTGTTTGTGGGATGAAAAAAGTTGTGGAATTGAGTTGTGGCAGGCGATTTGCGGCGTGTGGGGGTGGGGCATGTAGCGAACCGCCGAGTAAGGCAGGAATTGAAACCGGGGGATAGCGATCATGACGCTGCTGATTTTCAGTTTTTTTTGGGGGAGGTGCGTGGTTGGGCGACGATGTCGGGCGGCGGACCGATCTTCACGGTATCAGTCTTTTGAAAAATCGAGGTTCGTCCGGGACGCACCCTACGTTGACTCGGTTGCGGATGGTGGCGGCAGGTCAACCTTTCGCCTTGAGGCGAAAGAACGACCTGCCCTACCCGGCTTGCAGTACCAAGCTTGCATGTGTCAATGGCCAGAGTACCCCCAGCCAATCTGATTGCCATGATTCGGGGTTGGGTTTAGTCTTTCGTGCATGAGCGAGAATGGTGCGAAGACAGCGTTTTTGATTCGTGGCGGACGGGTGATTGATCCTGGTCGCAGCGTGGATTGCGTGATGGATGTGGTCGTCGGGGCTGATGGGCTGATCGCTGCGTGTGGGGATGACGTGACGGGGGCAGTGGGGTCAGGTGCTGCGCTGGGTGATGTGTCGGTGTTTGATGCTTCGGGTCTGATCGTCTGTCCCGGTTTGATCGATATGCACATCCATCTTCGGGAACCGGGGGGTGAGCATAAGGAGACGATCGAAACGGGGACGCGGGCTGCTGCTGCGGGCGGTTTTACGTCGGTCGCGTGTATGCCGAATACGAAACCGCCATTGGATAATATCGAAACGCTGACACTTGTGCGGGAGCGGGCGGCGAAATATGGGTATTGCAGGGTCTATCCGCTGGGGACGGTGACGGTGGGTCGGAGCGGGCGGGAAGTGGTCGATATGGCTGCCCTGCAGGCGTGTGGAGCTATTGCCTTCAGCGACGATGGGGATGGGGTTGAGGATGACGCGGTGATGCGGGCTGCGTTTGAGCGGGCGAAGGCGATCGATGCGGTGATTATTCAGCACTGCGAATATAAGGCGATCTCCGACGGTGGGGTGATGCATGCCGGGGAGGTGTCGAAGCGACTTGGATTGCCCGGGCTGGACCCGCGCTCCGAGGAGGCGATGATCGAGCGGGATATTCAACTGGTGCGGGAGACGGGTGCGAAGTATCACGTTGCCCATATTTCTACGGGGAAGGCGATCGAGCTGGTGCGGGGTGCGAAGGCTGATGGTTTGCCGGTGACGACGGAGGTCTGCACGCATCATCTGTTGATGACGGATGAAGCGTGTCTGGAGCGGGATCCGAATACGAAGATGCACCCTCCGCTGCGGAGTGCGGAGGATGTGGCTGCTTGTGTTGCGGGATTGAAGGATGGGACGATTGACTGCATTGTGACGGATCATGCACCGCACAGTGCTGATGAGAAGGGTCGGGGGTTTGTGAAAGCTCCGCCGGGGATTGTTGGTCTTGAGACGTCTCTGGGTCTTGCGGGGAAATTGCTTTGTGCGGGTTCTGCGGACTGGCCTGTTGCAGATGGCTGGCCGGAACTGGTCCGGTGGATGAGTTGTGTTCCTGCTCAGATTCTGGGTTTGGGTGTTGGTGCGCTTGCTGCTGGTGCGCCAGGAGACGTGACGGTGATCGATCCTGATTGTATTGGGTTGGTTGATCCTGCCGGATTTGCGTCCAATAGTCGAAATACGCCGTTTTCGGGATGGGAAACGCGTGGTCGGGCGGTTGTGACGTTTGTGGGTGGTCGGCTGGTATTTTTGGCTGATGGGGCTGGTGATCGGTTTTCTGGCGTTGTCGCACCGCTGGTGAGGGTCTGACTGCGTGGTTTTCGGGTTCCGGGGTACAATGGTCAGGTTGTTTTCGTGCGCTCAATTGTGTCAATAGAGCATAAAGGGGCTTGAAAGAAATCGGTTCCTGCGATATTACGTCTACAGGTCGTTTTGCCGCGAACGGTCCGGATTTATCGGATTGTCCGGCGGTGTTTGTGATCCGGCAGCCAGTCTAACTGAATGGTCGGGATCGTGGCTGATCCATTTGGATCGGTCGCATGGTTTCGTCGGTGTGGTTTCGTCGGTGTGGTTTCGTCGATGGGTTTTGGGGCGGATTCGCCGGAGCGATAAACCCGGTAACCCTCCTTGCGGAGAGCATCCTTGAGTGCAGTCACTAAAGTATTGGTCGTACTTCTGAGCGTGTTGTGTGTCGCATTTTCGATGGTGGCGATTCAGTTCGTTGCGACCTCAGACAACTGGAAATCACTGTCTGAGGGATACCGGGTCCAGGCGCAGGTTGCCAATGCGGGTCAGCGCAGTCTTATGGCTTCTCATGCTGCTGAGCTTGCTGCTTCGCGTGATGCGATTCAGGCTTCCTCTGATCGTGTGAACGATCTTGCTGTTGAGCTTCAGAGTGCGAAGGACGGTCTTGCACGTCGGGACGGAGAGTTGACGCAGGTTGTGTCTGAGAAGCGTCAGGCTGACGTTGTGATTCAGCGATTGACGAATGAGTTGAGTATCGCTCAGAAGGGTCGTGAATCTGTGGAATCTCAGCGTGGTCAGCTTGAGAGTCGCAATATTGAGCTTGAGCGTCGCAATATTGACCTGAATGAACGTGTGAATGAGTTGACGACGCAAGTGACGGTGCTGACGCGTCAGGCCCGTCAGCAGGCCCAGCAGCTTGCGATGCTTCGGAACGAATCAAAGTTGACACCAGTCGGCGGTGGTAGTACAGGGGGTCATGGTCTTTCCGGCAGTGTTCAGGCGTTGTCGCCTCATGCTACGCCGCATATTTCGGGGCATGTTGTTGCGGTGGATGATAAGCTTGTGACGGTCAGCGTTGGTTCGTCGGACCGGGTTGATAGTGGGTCAGTGTTCGTGGTATTTCGCGGTTCAGAGTATATTGGCGACGTTGAGATTACCGATGTTGAGCCGAATCTGTCGGCTGGCCGGTTGATCCGGCTGGGTTCGGCGCGTCTTCCCGAGGTAGGCGACAAGGTTGAGGATGAATACCACTTCGCCCAGCCACGTTAGCGGGTGGAGCGTTGTATGGAGGCGTGCGCTGCCCTGGTTGGGCATCGGTTGACGGTAGATCAATTGACGGTGGATCGATTGAAGTTAGATCGATTGGCGGGAATATCGATAGGCAAATAAGTCGATTTGGCAGTAGTTGACGGAGTTACATCTGATGGGCGATACATCTCAGGGATCTCAACCACAGAGCGATCTTTATACGGTTTTGCTTGGTGTTGCGACGGTATTTGTGCTTATCGCTACGATCGTCATGTCCATTCGTGCTCAGCAGTTCTTTGGGCAATGGATACCCCTCGGCGGGGCGTAATGCTGTTAATGTGCAGGATGCCGGAGAAGTGCAGAATGCCGGGGATGTGTAGGATGCTGTAGGTGTTTGGGCGATCTTGTCGCCGTTGCTGTGCAATTTTGTAGCCGTTCGGGCGATCCGTGTTGGGTTGTTCGCGGGAAAGGCATTGCAGTTTGATCTTCGATTCGCTTCTTGGCGCGTTCAGCGTCGATATGGGCATTGATCTTGGGACTTGCAACACACTTGTGTGCGTGCGTGGGGAGGGTGTTGTCCTCAATGAGCCATCCGTGGTGGCGGTTCGCAAGGGTACGACGCAGGTTCTGGATGGCGGGAATGCTGTCGGGGTGGTCGCGAAGGAGATGCTGGGTAAGACGCCCGGGTCCATCGAAGCCATCCGGCCTTTGAAGGACGGCGTCATCGCGGATTTCGACATTACTGAGGCTATGCTCGGTTACTTTATCCGGAAGGTTCATGGTCGCCGGCGATTCGTCAAACCCCGCGTGGTCATCGCGATTCCCTCTGGTATTACTGCTGTAGAAAAGCGTGCTGTGTACAACTCTGCTGAACGGGCTGGGGCGCGGCGTGTGTATCTTGTGGACGAGCCGATGGCGGCTGGAATTGGTGCGGGACTGCCCATATCCGAGCCACAGGCATCCATGATTGTGGATATTGGCGGTGGGACGACCGAGGTTGCGATCATGTCGCTGGCGGATATCAGCGTCTGCGAATCGATTCGTGTGGCGGGTGATAATATGGACGACGCGATCGTGAATTATATGCGTCGCACATACAACCTGATGGTTGGATTTCAGACGGCTGAGCGGATTAAGATCGATATTGGTTCTGTTGCGGAATTTGCTGACGGTGAACGCGAGATTGAAGTGCGGGGTCGCGATTTGATTAGTGGTCTTCCGCGTCGAAGCGTTGTGAGCAGTGCTGAGGTCCGCGATGCGCTCAAGGAACCCGTCGGGCAGATCATCGAATGTGTGACGCGTGCTCTGGAGCAGGCTGAGCCGGAACTGGCGTCTGACCTCGTCGAGAACGGGATCCATCTTGCTGGTGGTGGTGCTCTGGTTCATGGTCTTGGGACGCTGATGTCGCAGGCGACGGGCCTGGATTGTCAGGTCGTGGATGATGCACTGACCTGTGTTGCACGTGGGACGGCGGTTTATCTCGAAAATCTCTCCGTTTGGAAAGACACGATGGAATCTGACGCTGACGATTATTAGCGGAAGCTGTCGATTGCGCGTGGACGTTGTTGTCTAGAAGTGTCGTCAGTTTCGCATCACGATGCGGGATTGTCAGGATTCGCAGTATGATGCGGGCTACGCCGCGTTGAAGATCTCGCCTCCAAATCAGACTGATGAGATGGTCAGGACACCGGAAGGGAATCCGAGTTGCTCAGGAGACGGCACAAAACGAGTGGACCCAGGACCTCGAAGCTGCCCTACGTCCTTCTGATTATCGCTGTGATGGCGTTTGCACTCCCCCGGGTATTTACCAGCCGCGCCAACAGCCTGCTTCAGGTGCTTGTTCCGTTTCAGGACGGCGTGACGCGTCTGGCTGATGGGCTTGGGAGTGGTGATGGTGCGATGGACCCTGTGGGTGAAGCAATCCTGGACGAAGGATTGCGGTCGGCTGTGGTATCACTGGCTGCTCAGAACCAATCACTCAGGCAGGAGCTTGCGACCTTGACCTCCGTCCGGGATCGCGGGTTGGGGCCTCGTGGTCGCCTGGTCTCCACGCGCGTGGTTGCGGGTGATGCGACGTCCTGGCGAGATTCGCGTCAGATCCTTGGTGGTTCCAAAAAGGGGCTTTCCGCCGAGTCCGGGGTCGTTACCGACACATTTGCCATCCATTTGAAGGAAGATGACTCGATTGGTGCGGGACTGGCTGTCCTGTCAGCCGAGCGGCTGGTGGGCGTGGTAGAGCATGTGGGAACCTTCGTGTCCCGGGTGAAATTGCTCAGCGATCGAGAAACGGAACTTACCGTCACAACTGCCCGACTTGAAGGCGAGAGGCTGCTGCCTGTCGGAGCGAATTTTCTGCTCGTGGGTCGCGGGCATGGACGGGTTCAGATTCGGGAGGTTCACCATCAATACGTCGAGGATGGTACGATCGCCCTGGGGGACTATGTGCTGACGCTGGCTGACGAACCGGTCCTGCCTCCGTCGATCACGATCGGAACGATTTCCGCCATCACACCCGACCGCCACAATGCGCTGCTGTACACGCTGGAAGTTGATCCCGGCGTGGATTATGCGAAGCTGCGTCGCCTGTACGTTGTCGATACGGACGGGTAGGTGCGGGAACGCTGCACGGGGTATCACCAGAGACGGGTTGCGTGGCAGGGACGGCCACAGCTTGAAACGGCCACAGCCGGGGGCGGCTGTGCTACATGCGTCCCCACGTTTCCTGCGTGTCGCCGGTGTCCTATGTGTCGCCTGTTGTCGTCGATTCGGCGTCTGGATTTTCTCCCTCAACGTCATCCGCCGTGTCATCGCTGAGTGTTTCGTCGAGATCGCTTCGGTCGCCGATCAGGACCATCGTTTCGGGATGCTTCGCCAGCCATTCGCTGAACAGCACGACGGGTGGTTCTTCCATGTATGGGATTTTTTTACCCATCAGCTTGCCGGAGATGGCTGTGAATGTGCCATCACCGACGGGGTACCAGACGCTCTCCGTGGGTCGATCGTAGAGTACGAAGGTGGATTTGTAGGTATACCCGGTCGTTCCGAAGCTTGTTTTTGTTCCGTCAATTTCACGTCCGTAGACCACGGACAGTTCTACGAGTGGTCACCACCCTACCGTCACCGGCTTGCCGCCGATGACGTCGTTTACAAGCTCGTGATCGTTCAGCAAACCGACTGGGTAGGCGCGGATATCGCTTCCGACCGCATACCCGATTACCCTCATATCTGGTAGTGAGTCCCTGGTTTGTTTGAGGGCTTCGAGCACGCGGGGGTCGTCTGCATCGACGAACACCGGATCGTCGATGGCTGCGATTTTGTCCTTGCCGATTCCGTACTGGAAGCCTTTCTTCTCGAGATGGGTCATGTTCGTGATGTCGAACCACTCGTCCTTCTTCTTGTCGGCGCTAAGATAATCCCTGTCGCCTTCGGTTTTGAAGAAGGTTGCGTTGACATAGTGGTGACGCTCGTCGTCCTCCAGTTGTTGATTCAAGACGCGTTCTGCCCAGACACACGCCAACGCCACGACTGGCAACATGACATACCACGGCGTCTTCACCAGCAACGGATTGCCCTTAGACATATACATCCTCCCGAAAACCTTGAGAAATCACCTTCGACATGGAATCAACCACGGTTGTCGCACGGATATTCCCAGTATTGGTGGGAGGATAATCAGAACTGGTGCAATTCGCCATGCCGGAGTCTGTTCTGTGGTTGGCGATCGCGAGATGGTTGCAGACGGGGTATCAAGCCGGTCTCAGTGCAGTGCGATGGTATTGCTGGCGATTTTGTTTCCGTACCACGTCCTTCTGAGAGAAGCACGACACTACACCGTGGCTGCACAGGCGAATTCTTCCGGTGCCAGTTCGTGCATCATGGCCTGGAACGCTGGTGCGGGGTCGGGGTAGCTGTCCTGCTCTGGCAGGT
>JAJRYY010000036.1 GCA_024275565.1 Planctomycetota bacterium | reverse complement strand
CCTGCCAGTCTGTCAAGTGAAAATCCGTGTTTTGGTGGCTACATTATGACAGATTCAAAACGAGCGCAACCCGTGGCTGCATCAGTAGTTAAGAAGGAAAAAGAGAGCAAATCAGCGAAAAGTTCAGATTAAAAATAATTGAATGGGAATATTACTTCAGAGAGATTTCTGCCCGGACTGGACGATGATCGGAGAAATCGACCGGCTCGACGCTGTAATGGGTTGCAGCCCAGTGTTTTGAGATGAATAAATAATCGATATTAAAGGGGACATTGTACTTTGTTCATGAGCTTTGCACTGGAGTGTAGTCACCCATGACGAATATGCAGGCCACTACAGGCAATCGCCTGACCCTACCACCAACACCTACTCCCAGGGCCAGCGCACATTAAACCCCTGCTAGAATAAAGACTTACGTCAACTGTATATCTCGTGAGCGGCAAATATGTGCTGATACTCACTGCGGCTTTCATTGGAGCACTCCATAGTGAGCCAATAGCGAAGACAGCCGCGATCTTCAGCTTGCCTATATTGCCTAGTTTGCCCATTTGTGCGCGATGGCCCTGCACCTACTCTCCCTTTACGATCTTGTACTTTTTCGTCCGGTAGCGGAGGTTGTCGCGGCTGATCCCGAGATGTCGGGCAGCCTGCGACTGGTTCCACTTATTATCCCGAAGCGCTTTCACGATCATCGCACGCTCCACGTCCCACAGTGATGCGTCAGATCCAGCCGCGCTCTCGCCGCCCTCCACGGACGATGAGCCGGTGACTTCGACGGGAAGATCGGCAGCCTCAATCGTATTCCCGTCGCACATCAGAACCGCCCGCTCCATCGTGTTCTGAATCTCACGCACGTTACCAGGCCACGCATACCGCATCAGCATCGCGGTGGCAGCCGCAGAAATGGACGGCGGTGAAAGGCTCATGTTCTGTGAGGTGCGAACCACAAAATACTCCGCCAACTCCGGAATATCCTCTGCCCGCTTCCGCATCGGGGGCAGCGTTACAGGAAACACATTCAACCGATAATAGAGATCTTCGCGAAACGAACCTTCCGCGATCATGGCTTTGAGGTCGCGGTTCGTGGCAGCGATCACCCGCACATCGCACTTGATCGTCGATGTCCCGCCCACGCGCTCGAACTGCTTCTCTTGCAGAACGCGCAACAACCGAACCTGCGTCGCATGAGGAATCTCGCCAATCTCATCCAGAAAAATCGTACCCCCGTCAGCCGACTCAAACCGCCCCGCATGCTGGGCAATCGCACCCGTAAAAGCACCCTTTTCATGCCCGAACAGCTCGCTTTCGAGCAAAGTATCACTTAAAGCGGCACAGTGGACCGCGATGAACGGCTCGTCCGCACGCGGAGAGGTGGTATGGATGTACTTGGCGAAAAGCTCCTTGCCCGTACCAGTCTCACCGAGGAGCAACACGCTGGCTGAACTCCTCGCCACCCGATCGCAGAGACCCTTGATTTCGCGAATCGCCGGCGAATCACCGACGATCTGGTCGGTCCGTAACACCTGATCACTCAACGACTTATGCTTCTTTTTCAACTTCTCGTGACGCTGGGCATTCCGGGCAGCGATGGCTGCGAGATTGGCGAAGACCTGAAGCAATTCCAGCTCGGAACTGGTGAATTCACCCTCCAGCCGGTTCAAAACCTCGATGACGCCAATGACCTCCGCCTCCACGATCATCGGGGCAGCCATCAGTGTCTGGGTTGCGGTATGACTGATTTTGTCGATTCCGCCGTAAAAACCCTTATCGGACTGTACGTCGGAAACGATCTCAGCCACACCCGTCGTCGCCACGCGCCCGGCGATCCCCAGATCTGCGTCAAATTCCTGACCGAGGACCAGATGGCTGCGATCGCCCGTGGCAGAGACGAAAACCAGCTTGCTTCTCTGGCGATCGTGCAGCAGTACGCTCCCACCCTCGGCGTTCATCACCTTGGCGGCGGATGAGGCGATATTGTCCAGCACCTGGCGCAGGTCGAGCGAGCTGTTCAGGATGGCAGAAGCCTCCGCAAGCAGCCTCAACGATTCATGCGACAATGATCCAAGATTCTGATCCATCTAAGGTAGTATCTCCACAGTGTCACCGATCCGCAGAACATCAAACAGCTCAGCCACATGGGCATCGCTCAGCCCGATACACCCTGCTGTCGGTCCTGGCGATCCTGAATCTCCGTGTATCCCGATACCACCTCCGAGGGCTGTCGTCCAGCTTGGGCAAATGTGCTGTTGTTGTGCAATTTCGATCGCCAACGCTTCGCCCCGGCTGATGAGTCCGTCTGCCAGCCCACGATTGGCCGCTGATACGTCCGGATAACTGATCCCGAGAAATCGATGGTTCGGGCTGTCGACTCTTTTTGTTACGACACGAAAAACACCCTCAGGCGTTCGTCCGTCGCCGGATCGCAATTTTTGGCCTACAGGAGACGATCCCAGCCTGATCGGATAGACCCGCATCAGGCTGTCGCCCTCAAACACCATGAGTTGGCGTGCGGATTTGAGGATTGTCACCCTCGGATATTTAAGCTGTAGTTGATTATTGTCAGCAGTGGTGTTTTTGTCGTTCTGAGCACCGGAGACGCTGATCCACGCGAGTGTACAGAGGATCGCTGCGACGAGGCCGAAGGAACCCAGAAATGTACCTGTAGCGTACAAAAACGTGGATTTCGGGCGTTGAGGCGTCCGAGAAGGATCGACAGGGACTCCGTGCCGGCGGTGGTTCGTCGTAGGGGGGGGATCTGAGTCAGGGCTTCTAAATATCATTATTATCCATCACCGAACCGCTTCTCAATGGGAGCGTAAGGATACAATAGAGTAATGAAGACGCCAACAGACGAACAACTCATGGCCGAGCATCTCAATCATCGGCCTGACGCATTCGAGCTGCTTGTTCGTCGTCACAGTGCTGAGCTTTATCGGTTCGTGTACCGTTTTACGAACAGTTCTGTGGCGGCTGAGGATGTTGCGCAGGAGGCGTTTGCGCAGGCGTACCTGTCTGCGGACAAGTTTGATCCGAGTCGAAAATTCCGCCCCTGGTTGTTCACGATCGCTGCGAATAAGGCGCGAGACTGGTTGCGGAAGCGGTCGCGACGGTCTGAAGTGGCACTTGATGCGCGGATCGACGGGGGGGATGAATCGGGTCGGACCTATGCGGACCTTCTGGCTGATTCACCTGATGATTCGTTGCCTGAGATTGAGCTGGAGGAGCAGCGGAAGGTTGTGCGGCGGATTGTGGATGCGATGCCGGAATTTCTGCGTGAGGTGCTGATTCTGGCGTATTACCACCGGATGCCTTATCGGGAGATTGCGGAGGTTCTGGATGTTCCGGTCGGGACGGTGAAGAGCAGATTGCACTCAGCCGTCGGGCATTTCGGGACTGCTTATCGGGAGATGATCGACTTCGAGCAGGAGGCCATCGAATCCAGACGTGCGAAAGTCGAGTGGGATTGAACCAGGGTGCGTGCGACGCGTAGATTTTTCAGATGGGGTGTTATGTCACTGTAGGGACGTATCTGTGATCGACGGGAGTGGTTATGACGGATCAGGATTACAATTCGGGTGGGGGTGCTGGTCGAGAATCAGGTGATTTCGAACGATCTCTGGTGGATCGTCTTCTGGACGAGGAGCTGGATCAGCTATCGCCTGTTGAGCGGGAGGCGTTGATCGAAGCGTTGCGCAGGCGTCCGAAGCTCGCAGCCACCCACGGCAAGTTGCAGCGATTGCTCGAGCCGTTGGACCAGTGGTCTGCACCTTCGCCGCCCACCTATCTGATTGATAAGATTCTGGATCGGATCGTCGCGGCGGACGTGAATGCGCCGGTGGTTCGTGAATCTACATTGTTGCATATTTCGCAGATGGAGGCTGAGGATCACGCGGATTATTCTCGTGGATCGTCCTTTACGTTTCGAGATTTGCTTGCGGTGGCTGCTGTTCTGGCGTTCTTTGCGTTGCTGATTGTTCCTGGGATTTCTGAGGCGCGATCGCGGGCTCAGCAGGTTGCCTGTGCGTCGAATCTTGGGTCGATTGGTCGGGGGGTTCATGCCTATTCGCAGATGAATCGGGGTCAGTTGCCGCAGGGACGTATGATTTCGGGTGGCCGCTGGTTGAAGGGGGGTTCGGTGCGTATTCCGTTTACGTCGAATGGCGAGAATCGGTATGTGCTTTTGCGGTTTGGATACATTGCCAATCCGAAGGTGTTTGTGTGTCCTTCGGATCGGAATGCTCAGTCTCTGGAAATTGCCAATCCACAGGCGATGCAGGATTTTCCGGATCCGAGGAATTGCAGTTATGACTCCTTGAATATGGGGGGTCCGCTGCCGCGTATGGATGACGCTGCCAATCTGCCGTACATGGCGGATGCGAACCCGTTGTTTGAGGGTGGTCAGTTTAATGATGCGGTATCTGTGTCTGCGAATTCCGGCAATCATGCGGGTGGTCGCGGCCAGAATGTCTGGCGACTGGGTGGGCAGGTCGCTTGGACGGTGACGCCGAATGTCGGGTACGACGGTGACAATATCTGGCAGATTCAGGGTGTTTTGAAGTATGACGGTACCGAGGTTCAAAGTTCGCCGCGTGACGCATTTCTCGTTCCGTGATAGAGGTGTTGCGTGCGGAATTCAGGTAGTGGAGCGCAGAAAACTATCTGCGTCTCCGTTTAAACTCCACAGCCGGGGGCGGCTGTGCTACATTCATTCTCCCGTTCAGATCCGCTCAAAACTCTTATGCACCCTCCGCGCAAAACTCTTATACGCCTGTCCGAAGACTCGTCTATAGGGATGTCTTGAATATCCTGTGTTGATTTGGTAGATTGGACCTTGAGCTGAATGTGTTCGGGCTTGTAATCGGAGGCGTTTGCGATGGATAGACGAACTTTTCTGCAAGGTGGTATGAGTGCTGCTGCCCTTGGAGTGCTCGCACGTCAGGGGATTGCGCTGTCCTCGAAGGGTGATTGTGTAGATACCGGGGCTGCGACGCTTGCCAGCGCGAGACCCTTTAAGCATATCCCTTTGCACCCGAAATCGGTGATGGTCGACGGCATTCCATTCGCCAGGTGGTTCGACGGTGATTTTTTCGGTAATGAAGAGATGCCGTTTCACACTTGCGAGAACTGCTTCGACGGCGGTAAACCTCCATCGCCAACCGAGGAAGTTGACGTTGCTATCGTGGGTGGCGGTATATCGGGTCTGTCCACTGCGTACCTGCTCCGTGAATTCAAGCCGGTGGTGTTCGAGCTGCGTCCTCGATTCGGCGGTGCAGCCCAGGGCGAGGTATGGGCAGGGACTCGGTATTCTCTGGGTAGTGCGTATGTCATTACGCCGGACCCCGGAACGTTTCTTGAGCAGATTTATAGCGAGTTGAATCTCCCGCAGGTGGTCGAGGTGGACCAGGGGGAGATGATGATGGAGCTCGGTGGTGAGGTTCTGGACGGGTTCTGGCGTGGGGAGGGGAGCTCTCCGCAGGATGCGGCGGCGTTTGCGGCGTATGCAGCCGTGGTGCAGCAGATGGCGAATGTGGACTATCCAGATATTCCGCTACCGGATGGCGATGTGCAGTGGATTCTCGATCTGGATCAGAAATCGCTCAAGCAGGACATTGAAGAGAAGATGGGGATGCCCGCACCGCCGTTGCTTGCGGCTGCGATTCAGTCGTATTGCTATTCATCGTTTGTGGGTGGCTGGGACGAAATCTCGGCGGCGGGTGGATGGAATTTCCTTGCGGCTGAGGAGTTCGGTCGGTGGGTTGCTCCGGGCGGGAACGCTTATATGGCGCAGCAACTGTGGAATAAGTTGCTGGTGCATGAGGATCCGCAGCGATCGGGATGCAGTGGTGAGTTCCTTCGTGGTCAATGTGCTGTGGTCGATGTTCGTCTCGCGCCGCGGAAACGTGTGCAGGTGACCTATCGTGACGCCAGGGGGATGCATCGTTCGTTGCTGGCGAAGCGCGTGGTGATGGCGTGTCCGAAGATGCTGTGTAAATACATCATCCACGATATTGATGTGATCGATCCGCCTAAACTTCAGGCGATGCATGACCTCACATATCAAGCCTATGTCATGGTCAATGTGCTGATCAACAAACCGTTCAAGAAGGAATTCTACGACATTTTTCTTCTGCGGGATGGGCACTTCCCCATGTCGCCCGATCAGGCTGCTGATAACCCGCTGGTGATTGATGTATTGAATGGCGGGTTTGCACGGGCGAACGACTCTGAAACCACGGTGTTGACGCTGTATTGGCCGCTGCCGTTTACGACGGCGCGTTTCACCTTGATCGCTGAAGATGCGTGGGAGAACTATGCTGCGTCATTGGCGGGTCAGCTCAAACAGATTCTGGGCATTGTCGGACTCACGCCGAGCGATGTTCGGCAGGTGCGCATGACGCGATGGGGGCACGCAGTGCCATTGCACCGTCCCAACCTGATCGCTGGTGGTGTGGTCGAAAATCTTCGTCGACCGTATGAAGACCTCGTATATTTCGTGAATCAGGACAACTGGGCGCTGCCGGCGATCGAGAACTGCCTGCTGGATGCAGAGATATTTGCACCACAGGTCGCGGCTGGTCTTCGCAAGTAGTGCTGCTCGGCGGCGATTCCCGTTGCGTCAATCAGATTCCCGTTGCATCAATCATCTACTGTTGACCACTCGTCCCAACCTACAAAAAAAGGGACGCGATTGCGCCCCTGGCGTGTGATGTTTGTTGTTGGTACGAAGCTGTGGCGACCTACTCGGCGCTGAGCAACTGTTGCATTCTGTAGAAATCGCCGAAGTCGATATCGCCGTCAGCGTCCAGATCTCCGGCGTCGCAGCCGGTGAGGATCCCCCCGGCTGGTCCGGTGACGCAGTTCTGGAATGCATCGAGATCGTCGAGTGTGTGGTTGCCATCCTGATTGTAGTCGCCGTCGTAGGCTGTCGTCACAGTAACAGCCAGGTAGTCGTGGAAGGATTCCTCCGTGGAACGCTCGCCGTATAGTAGCACCGTCAGCTTTCCGTTGGCGTCGAGGTATCTGTCGAAGTTTTCAGTCACATGCCCGATGAGCATCTGGTCGACGTTGGTTGCATGATTGTCCATGTATCGGTTTTCGCCATAGAGACCGTTTCCGTCACCCCACTGCCCTTCGACGTAGTCCCAGATGTATAGCTCGATCTGCAAGCATGCGTCTGCATACCCTTCCCAGAGGATTTCGATGTCGAGCATGTTCTCTGTATTTTCGTCGATCATAAATTCGAAGATGTGGGTCGTTTCGCGTCCGTTCTGCGGTGTGGGAGCGCGATAGCGGTTCAGGTCGAAATCAGTACCGATTGCGTCAGGATACGCGAGTTTTCCGTAGGCTCCGCTCTGTAGCGTGGAGATCTCCGCGTTCGCCTGCGCGGGACGACGGATGTTGTCCACAGCAGCCCAGGACGTCGTCTGATAACCCCAGCCCCATTTGTCTACACCTGCTCCGTCGCTGAAATCGTATACACGCTGTATAGCGTGAGCGATCATGAAGCTGTGAACGCTGATGGCTGACACGTCGTTCCCGTCGCCATCGACCGCGACTACCTTCACCAAAGCGTCAGAGGATCCGGCTGTCGGAATGCTCCAGTCGTAATGTCCGGAATCGGGTAGATCTTGGGCGATTGGAGCGTAAGTGTCGCCTCCGTTCGTCGAGAGATAGATATCCACGGATGCAATCTCCTCGTCATCAGTAGCGACCCAGGCGATGTCCTCCACGGTGTGTTCGATGAAGAGCTCTCCACCATGGGGCGAGATGAGGTGGGCTGACGGGAGTGGATTTGTGTATAGCGGAACCTGCATCACAATGCAGTGGATCGCGCCAGAGGCTGGTATGATCCCGTAGCAGTTGATAGGTATGATCTCAACATCCGGAGCCGCCTCCTGCCAGACAGCCATCGCTTGTGCATCGCGAGCCAGATGGGAGGGATTCCCCTCGCCGTATGTGGGGATGAAGATTCGGTCGTTGACGCGAAAAGCGTTGGCATAAGTATAATGGATACCGCTCGTCCCATTGGAGTTGCTGTCGGGAACGCGATACACATCGTAACCAAGCGTATTCTCCATAAAGTCCGCCGCGTTGTTGGTGATGTTGATCGCGGTGGGGTTCGAGCCCGGAATGAACTCGGAGATGACGACCGTCTGATCATCCACGAGATAGAACCACATGTCGATATGCCCGGTTCCATCGACAGAGCTCGGGAGTCGCGGGAAGAGGTGGACCGTATCGATCCCCTGGTATTTCAGATATTGCTCGTTGATCAAAGCGCCAAATCCAGGATTGTCCTGGTTGATGAGTGACGTAATGAAGCCAGTGCGACCTGGTCCTGGCTGAAAGTTTCCGCCGGAATAGTAGAGACCCATATCGTATGAGGGCATTCCGAAGTAATTGTCAGCAAGGTTGGTTGGGATGAAATTGTCCAGAGAACGCGTCGGGTAATAGTGACTGTCGACGATACCAAGCGCGCCGTCCTGCCAGATAAAGTGTGGACCGTAATCGCGTAGCCAGATCGAATTGTTCGGCATGACGATGAACTCGACTTTGCTCATATCCGCACCGGCTGCGGTGAATCGATTTGTGGCGTTGGCCTGCTGGGAGGGGCTGCTCACGACGACCCATGCGATTTCGTCGTGACCAGGATCACTCGTTAATGCGACGACAAGATCTGACACGACTTCCGGCCAGGCCCCTGAGCTGTATCGATAGATCACACCAGCCGACGGTGTGTATTCCGGCGGAGACTCGATCAACCCTGAGTCGGGAGCGTCCTGGGTCGTAGGGAAACTGATGGTGTAGGGGAAAATCGGCTGGTTCGGATCGACTTCCGGAGTACCACCCTCCCGCCATCGTGGAAGGGGTCCATCCTTCTCCTCATCCCACTGAAAGTCATCCGGACTGCTCGGAGGATCTGCTCCCATGGCGACCAGGCCCATACTCAACAGGGTCAGCATTGCCACCAGTGTACGTTTCGTCATTGGCTCATTCATGACTTGTACCTCGTTCTCGATTGACAGATTGCGATTCGTGTCGGAAGTGATGTCGCTGCGGGATGGCGATCCGGGCGTCCAATGACGCAACTGAAAAATCACCGCACAAACGTTTCATCCAACCCGCCATTCTAATGAATTGTTCACGGTGTTCCAAGCTCTGGGTGGGAGTCTTTGGGGGTAGAAACTGCAGTGAGACAGGAATAATGTGGTGTTTTTTCGGTGAGAGTTGGCCAGAACGGGTGCATGTCCCGCGAGGATCAGACGGTCAGGTCGATGAAGCTGCCCGGCGAATACGAGGATGCCTGGGTGTCGAATACGCTGGGCGGGAATGCTGATTTTCCGCCGTTTTTTCCGACCTTACCGGTCGATTTCCCGCCGTTCTCTCTGCGAGCCTCGGTCGTCTCCTGTCTTGCCTGAGCTTCCGCGAGGGACGCCTGGGCAGCCACCTGTCTATCCTGCGACGATGGTTCGGAGGGTGCACCAGCAGCACGGCGAATCTGCTGCATTTTTCGGATCGTGGCTTGCGGGTCGCCGGAGACCTCCGACGTGTCGATGCTGACCTCCCCGCCGGATGCATACCGCTTACCGTCAGGCCCCTGCGTATACTCGTAGGTCGCAGCACCCTTGGCGAATTGCCCTGCAGCTGCTTTGTGGGCGGACTCGTGGCGGCGGACCTCCTGATCGCGCTGCTTGAGTTCGTCGACCTCCTGCCGCTCTTCCTCGGTCAGCTCGCTTTTGCCCTGAACGCCATCGGAGGGTGCAACCTTGGATTTCGTCTCGGTTCCAAACGCACGACCCCGCCCCTGCGTGCTTCCCAACGCACGGAGGAACGCGTTCGCAACGCCGCTTGCACTTGCACCATCGTTTCCGATCGACCCGATCAAATACCCGTCTCCCAAAGTCTACACAATCCCAATATCGAATCCATTGGCGTCCAAATCCAGTTATGAACGCCGAAATCCGCTGTTATCGGTCATCCGGAATTGCCATGACACGTCAGCCACTTAGAATCCGGTCTGGTAGCTTACCAGTCATATGACCGGACCATCACGAGGATCAGCCATGACCGATCATCTATCCCGCCGTTCTTTTCTTCTCGCGTCCGCCGCCGCCGCAGTCGTTCGCCTGCCGGAGTCCCAGGTGCTGGCTGATGCGTCCGCGTCGCCGAAACGTCCGATAATCATCAGCAGCGCCAATGGTTTGCGCGCGACGGCCAAGGCTGCCGAGATGATCGGCGGCGGGGCTGACACGCTCGATGCCGTGGTGGCTGGGGTGAATATCGTGGAGGCTGACCCGACCGATCATTCGGTCGGATATGGCGGGTTGCCGAACGAGAATGGGGTTGTCGAGCTGGATTCCTGCGTGATGCATGGTCCGACGCACAACGCCGGGGCGGTCGGAGCGCTACGCAACATCATGCACGCATCGCAGGTGGCGAAACTCGTGATGGAGCGTACGGACCATGTGTTCATCGTGGGGCAGGGAGCACTCGATTTCGCCAGGGCTCATGGTCACAAGGAAGTGGAGATGCTGACCGAGGATGCGCGTAGGATCTGGCTGAGATGGAAGGAGACGCATTCGGACCGGGACGACTGGTTGTCGCCAGTTAAGGCAACGTCCGATAATAAGCACTCTGATGCTATGGATGAGGTTGCTTTCACTTATGGTACGATCCATTGCAGTGCGGTGGATGCCAAGGGTGATATCAGCGGCGTTACGACGACGAGTGGGCTTAGCTACAAGATTCCCGGTCGCGTTGGCGATTCGCCGATTATCGGAGCTGGCTGCTATGTGGACAATGAGGTGGGGTCGGCTGGTAGTACGGGGCGTGGGGAGGCGGTGATTAAGAACTGCGGGGCCTTTGCAGTGGTGGAGCTGATGCGTCATGGTGCATCGCCTGCTGATGCATGTCTGGAGGTTGTGGGGCGGATTGCGGAGCATACGCGTGATCCGCGACTTCTGGACGATCAGAAGCGTCCGCGATTTGATGTGAAGATGTATGCACTTTCCAGGGATGGGCGGTTCGGAGCTGCGAGCATCTGGTCGGGCGGGCGATTCGCTATCTACGCCGATGGCCGCAATCGACTTGAAAATGCAAAGTATCTCTTTAAGCGATCATAGGATGCGGCAGGGTCTTAAGGTGCGACGGGGTTCTAAGGTGCGGCAGGGTTCTAAGTTACGGCAGGGACACAGGTTACGATCAGTATGACCGACCCGGTTCAACTCCCGAGTGTAGAGTATGGCGAGAGGGTTCCATCGTCAGCCATCGCTCATGTTGCGCTGGTGGTTGAATCGCTGGTCGTTGCATGGGTGCTTGTGTCGCATGTGCCGGGCCTGACGACTTCGGCTGGCGAGATGCCGCTGTGGCAGTCAGTGGCGATCATTGTTTCACTTGCGATCGCTTCGCTGCCCGTGGCGGCTGCGGTGGTTCGTCGGACGACTGCCCCGCTTCCGAACAGTGTCACTTTATGGTTGATTGTGGGGGTTGGGGCTGGTCTCTGGATTGTTGCTCTGGGTCTGCATGCGACCGAGTATCCACCACTCGCGTTGATACGGGTGGTTGTTGCGATGGCATTGTTTTGTCCGTTGCTTCTGCTTCCTGCCCTGGTGCTTGGGAATCGTAGAAAAGCGCTCTTTCTGCTGTGGATGTTTATTGGGACGTATGGTTTGTGTGAAGTTGTCGTCGGGACGATTGTTCAGGATCGGGCGTGGCGGATTATGGTTGTGGAGGATGGTCCGTATGCGCGGACAGTCGAGGATGGGCGTCGCTTCTATGTGTCGCCGGGTGCGCGATGGTCGCATATCTACTCATCCGATCCGGAGGGTTATTTCGGCGATGATCACCGGATCGATTATGTGGCCAATGAGTATGGGTTTCGTGGGCCTTCGGTAAGGTCCGATAAGCCGGAAGGCGTGTTTCGCGTCCTCGCCATGGGTGACAGTTTTACTCTTGGGGAGGGTGTGCGTGAGGAGGATACCTGGCCTCGGGTGCTTGAAACTGTGCTTCGCGAGCGAGCGGACCGGGAGGCGATCGAGGTGATCAATGCCGGTGTCAGTGCTTACGATACGACGCAGGAACTCGAGCAATATCGACGGTTGGGCCGACGATTCGATCCGGATGTCGTTATTTTGGCCATGGTGTGGAATGATGCCCACGTTGGCGATCCGGGTGCGTTCACGGATGCTTTTCCGCTGAGCACTGCCACGCTTGCCCAATACCTTCCTATGACCGATCGCATCGTTCGCGCGATCGCGGGCGTTTTCGGATACACAGGGGTGGAGACGCGTCCTGAAGCGTGGGCTGCCTCGTTCGATGCTCTTGAATCGCTTGCGGAGGAGGTGGATACGGATGGTGGGAGATTTGTGGTTGCGATTTATCCGAGCGTTCGACATCTTGAGAACGAATCCCTGAAGAGGGTGTATGAGATGCAGGCATCGCAGTGCCAGGTGTCTGGTATTCCGATCATCAATACCTATCCACTGTTCGCATCGCGATCGGATGAGAGATGGTATGTTCATGCGGTGGACAACCATCCCAACGCTGCTGCCCATCGACTTTTCGCCGAGGCGATTGCGGACCGGGTACTGCGGATGCTGTCTGTGGATGGATCGAAGTAGTATGGTTCGGTTTGTCGTCGACGGCTGGCAATAGCCTGCCCTGCCTGTTGTCCATCTGTTGCGGTGGGTGAGACCCGCCCTGCCGGTCTAATCGTGCTGACGGTCGACTGGGTGATGTCGCCGAGATTGCCACCATTGCTTCGCTTCCTCGGGATCCACCTCTTCGACCTTCTGTCGAAGAAATGACAGGGGGTCTTCCACCTGGTACGTTCGCTCGGGTGCTTTGATAATGCCCATATCGCGTCCAAGCATTTTGAGTGTCAGGATGGTGTCATTGCTCGGTCCATGCGTGCCGCGAATCCGCAGCGTTCGACCGTTTAGTTCCAATACTACCCCGAGGTGTGTGTATTCCAGTTCCTGGACGAAGGACGGGACGATGGTGGTTGCGTCGAAACCAAGCATTTGTGCGGAGAGTCGGCTGAGCAGTTCGCGGTCGATGGTGCCGGTCTGTCCGTCTGGTGGGATGGCTTTCAGGGTGACATGGGCGTGAACGACCCGATCGTCCACGACCTGGAGGGCATGGATTTTGGCGCTGAATTTCCCCGATATACGCCCGCCGCCGATGAGATCGGTTACGGCTGACAGCTCGACGTCCCTGACGGATCCTTCTGCGCTGAGGTGGATGAGTTTTCCGTCTTCATAGACTGCCTGATGGACCCGCAGGTCTACCACGCCGCCGATCGCTGGTGCGTTGAGGATGGCTGCGATCGGGTTCACCTCGACGCCCGTCAGTTGCCCGCTGAATTTTAGCGCCTGGAGGGTCTGGTTTGTGAACGATGCTGCATCCACTGTGACATCGACCTGCCCGATGTACGGGCCTCCATCGACCTGTCTTGTCAGTTCTTCGAGCAGTGCGTGGGTGATTGCTCCGTCCACGCGTACCACGGGTACTCCTTCCCTGCGGCGGAATTGAATATTTCCGGCGAAGCGACCTTGCGAGACTTTTCCGCCGAGAATCTCCTCAAGCCCGAGCGCACTGAGGGGTGCTTCCGGAGCTGTCACCATGATTTCGTGGAATGCCAGTCTCCGTCCCGGGCGAAATCTGGCCATGATCCGGATTGGTGCATCGACGGGTATGCCGTTGATGGATGCTGCTTCGAGGGATGCGCGTCCCTCTCCGTCCTCGTCGAATGTGAGCGTGCCGCTCGCACGGTCTGCTCGTAGTTCAAACCCCGGGTGACGCCAGCGAAGATCGATGCTGGTCAGGCTTACTTCGCGGATACGCAATGCGGAGAAGTCGTGTCCGAGACCGCTGGTCAGCATCTCACGATAGTCGGATGGCGACCAGCCATGTGCTCCGACCAGAAGCCATCCGTCGTACAGGTCGATTGAATAGGATCGGATGCCGTCCCGCAATTCGCCGCGCCAGTCTGCCAGGTCGCAATGGAACACGTCCACGTCTCGACGGGTGGAGCGCAATGTGATGTCGTGCAATCGCTTCGAGCGAAATGAGAGCGGTTCAACGCGTCCGATCCTTGCGTGCATCCGCAGGCGTTCGCTCAAACGCTGCTCCAACTGGATGCGATACCCCTGGCTTCGCATCCGCAACGCGTAACCGAGTGTGGTGGAGAGCGATCCCACAACGACAACGATTGCGATCGTGAGGAGAATCTTGCGACGTGTAGCAAGGCGCGATCGTTCATCAAGCCTCATCTGTGTTTCCGGGTAATTGATCTGTATCCCCGAGCGATCTTGCCCGGTGTAGAAAATGGTCATATGCCGAGGTGATTTCGAGCATGGTGTCACCGGCGAATTTTTCGAGAAATGCACGCGCCACTTCAAAAGCCGCCACATTTTCGGCCACCACACTGGCGGCGGGTACGCTGCAGACGTCGCTTCGCTCGTAATCGCTTCGCTCGGGCGACCGCGTGACGAGGTTGACACTGTCCATGCCCTTCATGAGCGTTGCGATTGGCTTCATCGCGCCGCGGACGATGATTGGCTGACCGTTTGTCATTCCACCTTCCAGCCCACCGGCGTTGTTCCGTGATCTCGTGAAACCGAGTGTGGCTGAGGCATGTTGCGATGGATCGAATCCGATTTCATCGTGTACCTCGCTTCCCCGTCGCCGCCCGACCTCGAAGCCCATGCCGATCTCGACGCCCTTGAAGGCCTGAATGGAACCGATGGCCTGCATCAACCGGCCGTCCAGCTTGTCCTGCCACCTCATGCAGCTTCCCAGGCCGGGCGGGAGGCCGTGAATCTGGACCTCGACCACCCCGCCGAGGGTGTCCTTGTCCTTTTTTGCCATGCGAATCGTCTCGATCATCCGGTCTGCAACGGATGTGTCTGGGCAGTATGCTTCGTTCGTATCGCGAAGCTCGGCGATCTGCGTGGGTGACCATTCCGGATCGATGACAGCCTCCACGTCGTATATCCGTCGCACAAATCCGACGACCGACATACCGAACTCCGCCAGCAAACCCCGCGTCAACGCCCCGGCTGCCACGCGTGCGGCGGTTTCTCGTGCAGATGCCCGTTCCAGGGTCTCCCGGCAGTCCGTCGTCAGCCATTTCAGGCTTCCCGCCAGATCTGCGTGTCCGGGTCTGGGTCGTGTCACTTCCGGGGCCTGGTCGATGCGCCAGTCCTTGTTTGTGATCTCGATGGCGATTGGTGCGCCGATGGTGCGTCCTTGTCGCACGCCTGAGAGGATGTTGACGACATCTTTTTCGATGGCCATCCTCCCTCCGCGACCATATCCTCCCTGGCGTCTTCGAAGCTCCCGGTTGATCCCGTTTTCGTCGAGGCGAAACCCCCTTGGCATCCCCTCGATCAGTGCGATCAGCTTTTGCCCGTGGGATTCACCGGCTGTTCGATAAGATAGCACGCTCATGTTCCGCCCCTGCTCATGTGGTGAACCTCTTGGTCTCAATCATCATTCACGTTAATCTACGCGAATGATGCGAGCTATTGTTTTACCGACGATGCATGTGAACGCACACCCGTCCACGAAAAAAACGACTCTTTTGTGTATTAGTGTCGTCATGGCGGTGCTTGCTGCAACAGTCCTGGTTGGATGTCGTGCTGGCGCATTGAAGCGTGCGCTGGACCGGGATGTGACGTACAGCAAACGAAAACCGCTTAAAAATACGAAAAAAGCGGAAACACTCGCCATTGTCGCATCCGACGACACGAGCGATTCTCCAGTGGCGGTCCTCATTATCAACGATGATCGTATTACTGTCGATGCTGTGCTCAAACCAGTTCTGGAATTGCTCACCGAACGAAGCATGTCCATGCCACCAGCCCAATATACGCAATTTCTGCACCAGGCTGTCCAGTCCCGCGTCCGGATGCTCGCCCGTGATACACTGCTTTATCAGGAGGCAGCCAGCCATCTGGAAGAACAGCAGATGAAGTCCATAGAAGCCTTTGCCGACGACAGCATCCGCGAGCGTGTCAACAAGGAATTCGCCGGTCGTCAGACCCGGTTCGAGCGAGCGTTGATCGAGGAAGGTACGACCCTGAGCGAAGAGCGTGACCGCGTTCGCCGTGAGATTATCGTGGTCCACTGGTTGCGGAATGACCTGTCCAAACGCATCGCCAACCCGACCCGCGATGAGCTTTGGTCTGTGTTTCAAGATCAGAAAGAAAGCCTTCGCAAGCCGCCCCGTCGCGCTATGCAGCTCATTGAACTCTCCATTTTGAAGCGTCTTCCGGAAAACGTCAGGTCACCCTCCAGAGCGCAGCTTGAGACCGCTCGAAAAGCCACCCTTCAGGAGGCGAATACCGTTCTGACCCGCCTGATTTCCGGTGAGGATTTCGCCGAAGTCGCGAAAGCATATTCAGACGGTCCCAATGCAGCCAATGGTGGTCGCTGGGGCTGGGTGACGCGTGGCAGCGTTCGCAGCAAATGGGAGCCAGCCGTTGATATGCTGTTTCAGCTCACAGACATTGGTGTTCCAGGCGAACTGGTCGAAACTCAGGACGCGTACTTTATTGTCCAGTGCGCCGAGATCGATCCCGGTGTCGAGCCTGTTTTCGAGTCCATCCAGCCCGAACTCATACAACGGTACCGCGACAACCGGTTGAGCGTGTTGATCGAAGAGCTTGTCAACGAGCTTCAGGATAAAGCACACATCCGCCCCAAACGTATCGACCGCTTCCTCCGTGCGATTGTTGAGGCTGCCCCTCAATCGTCAGGCCCGCACCTTCCTTGATTCTGGTGTGGTCGTTGCGTTGTTCGTCGGGCTACCGAATCGTTTGCAATGGTTCCGGCTGCGGTGTCGTCAACATTTTTCGATGCTGTTCTGCGAGGGCAGCGTGGCCGGTTGCTTCGTGGAATGAGATGAGTCGATTGATGGCTGCGCGCGTCCGCCAGTGTTTTCGCCCCAGTTTTGCCTGAAGTATGTGCATGGATTCACGAAGCAGCGGTTCTGCTTCTCCGAACCGATTCTGATCAGACAGGCAGCCCCCTAGAGCACTTCTGGAATCAGCCATCAGCCAGTGGTCATCCGGGTAGTGACCCTGGGCATACAGCATGGCCATCTTCAGCATGGGTGCAGCATCGTGCGGTCGCCCCATCTCCTGATACAACACGCCCACCTGAGATAAGGTCACCACGTCTCGGATGGCGGGTGTTCCAACGACACTTCGCATTTCTGCAAGCGTTGACAACCAGATACTCGCCCGTTCCTCCGCGTCCTCGAGCGAATGGAGCTTCAATACGACCCGTTTCAACTCTTCAGCCTGTCGAGGATTTTCAAATGCAATGAATTCACAACGCCGTACGATCGACTGCCGGTACGATTCTTCCGCCTTTCCAAATGCCCCTCTCGCATGTTGCAATCTTCCGAAGTTGTGATGTATCCCCGCCATCCAGGCCTTTCCAAACGTCTTTCGCTTGATTTCGATGCATTGCTCCAGAAGCACGCCTGCTTCATCGAAGCGCTCCATCGCATGCAGCAGAATCGTATAGTCCACCAGGCATTCCAGCGTATAAGGATGCTCCAGTCCCAGACGTTGCGTCAGCGTTTCAGATGCCTCCAGAAAAAACCGCTCCGCGACGTCATGGTTTCCCTTCGTCGTCATGACGGCAGCGTAGGCATTTTTGCACTGTGCAAGCTCAACATGGTCCGCCCCAAAACGTTCATACCGCTGCATCGCCTCAATCAGCAACCTCTCCGCACGCACATAATCCGGTGGAATATGGCAGCGATAATTGGCGAGTCCCAATCGATGTATGTTGCGGATGACGAGTGGATGATCTGCTGGATATAGTTGTTTCAGTCGCCGAAGTGCTTCTTCCTGGACGATGAGACCATCCTGTTTGCTTTGATAAATCAAGGATTCACTCAATTCTACCATGCAACGCACAGTGTCCGGGTGATCCGGTCCATACATGGTTTCATATTGCTCAAGCGCACCACGCAGGTACAACTCCCCGCGACCCCACATCCACAGGTTGTTATAGGTCTGACCGATCGTGAAACGCACACCCGCTGCTACATCCGGCTGATCGTTTAAGTCGCTTTCAACGCGTATGGCTGCCTCGGCGATCAGGTCCAGAACAGTAGCCTCACCCCCCTTGTTGGCTGGGCTTGCTGAAGTGAATATATTTTGCAGGAACGATACCAGTTTCTCCGCTCGGATGCGCTGCTCCGTTTCACCTCGTGCTGCACGCGTCGCGCGAACGCCAAAAGCAGTACTCACCACCGCGCTCATCACCAGCACACCAAGCATCAACATGCCAGCTGCCACCCATCCGCGATTGCGCCGCGCAAACAAGCGAAACTGATAGGTCAAACTCGGGCGACGCGCCTGGATCGGCTCGTCGAGGAGGTATCTTCGTATGTCATCTCCAAACTCTGCTGCAGACTGATACCGTTGCGATGGTTCCTTATCCAGCGATTTCAGGACCATCGTCTCCACATCACCACGCAAGAGCTTACGGATCACAGAAGGTCGCTCCGGAGATTCCTCACGAATGATCCGGACAGCCTCCGTGATGGATTTGTGGCGGACATCGTATG